>JAILKG010000038.1 GCA_024693915.1 Treponema sp. | reverse complement strand
CAATTATATAATTGTAAACAAAAAAAGTAGGTTTCAATTTTTACATTTTTACTAGAGGATTTGTATGAAGATTAAATCTAAACTTGTTTTGAGCTACAGCGCAATTGCTTTTTTAACAACCCTTATCGTAAGTATTCCTATTTTAACAACACAGACTTCTTCCCTTAAAAAAGGTGTGGAGGAAAATGCCAAGGTAATCCTTGAATGCAGCCGGGATTCCATTCTTTCGGTTATAGATAAACCCGCAACAATAATTAAATCTACGGTGCCTTATACAAAAACACCTGATTATAACATGAAGCAGGCAATTGCTGATTTTGAGTCGGTTATCAAGGACAATCCTACTTATCTCTGTCTTTATTGGGCAGATCCTGTGCCTATGAGTCAGGGCGGAAAAATGTATTCCAGTGATGAATGGCTTCCGGACGATGACTACGATAAAGAAAGCCGTGAATGGTATGCCGAAGCGGTAAAATCCAATGATATTGCCGTTTCTACTCCATATACAGACCTGACAACTGGTGAACTTGTTACTTCTGTTTCCTATGCAATACGAGAAGGCAATAAGCTGACAGGTGTTTTAGCCATGGATATAACCCTGGAAAAACTTAATGCTCTGGCTAAAAGTGTAAGTCTTTCTAAAAGTGGAGAATCATTCTTAATTGATGGAAATGGTTCTTATCTTACAAACGATGATTTTAATAAAATTTTAAATAAAACAATTTTTGATGATTTTCCAGGGCTGGCTGTTCACAAGGCAAGTTTTTTGACAGATTCTTACATAAACACTCATACAAATGGTGGTTATTATGTTGCTTCAAGAAAAATTAGTGAGGCAACTGGCTGGATTTTGATTACAGTTGGAAAAAGTTCAGAGCTCTTTAGTGATATTTATAAAAACCTCTTTATTTCTATTATAATTGGTCTTGCAACAGTTATTGGGGCTGCCCTTGTTTCCGTTGCAGTTGCCCATAAAATGCTTACTCCAATTTATAACGTAGATGGAGCTGTAAACAATATCGCTTCCGGTCACGCAGATTTGACTCAACGAATAAAAGTTAATTCCCACGACGAAGTAGGAAGTCTGGTGAAGGGATTTAATAATTTTATCCAGAAGCTACAGAATATTATTTCTGAAATTCAGGGGTCTGAAAACGATTTGAACGATGTAGAGCAGGAACTTATCGCCAGTGTTCAGGATGCATCAAGTTCTATCACAGAAATTCTTGCAAATATTGACAGTGTTGGAAATCAGGTTTCTTCTCAGGTTTCTGCGGTTTCTCAGACTTCAGCTGCGGTTACTCAGATTGCTGAAAATATCAACAGCCTTGAATCCATGATTGAACAGCAGGCTTCCGGTGTTTCCAGTGCAAGTACAGCGGTTGAACAGATGATAGGAAATATTGATTCAGTAAATTCTTCAGTTGAAAAAATGGCAAAATCTTTCTCTCATCTGGAAAGTACTTCAAGAACGGGTATTGAACAGCAGCATTTTGTTGACCAGCAGATTTCAGAGGTTGCTACCCAGTCTCAGGCTCTTCAGGATGCTAACCTTGCTATTGCAAGTATTGCTGAACAGACCAATCTTCTGGCTATGAATGCCGCCATTGAAGCGGCTCACGCTGGTGAAGCGGGAAAAGGCTTTGCTGTTGTTGCGGACGAAATTCGAAAACTTTCTGAAACTTCTTCTGAACAGTCAAAGCGAATTGGAAATGAACTTTCAAATATTGTGGAAACAATTGGACAGGTTGTTCAGGCATCTGCAAAGAGTTCAGAAAGCTTTAGTCAGGTTTCAGAGCTTATTGAGAATACGGATGAGCTTGTTCATCAGATTCGTTCCGCAATGGAAGAACAGAATGCTGGTTCAAAGCAGATTCTGGATTCCGTAAGGATAATGAATGACAGCACAAGTGAAGTAAGAACCGCTTCCCACGAAATGAAGGAAGGAAACGCAATGATTCTTAAGGAGATCCAGAATCTTCAGAATACAACCCTGGTGATTAAGGAAAGTATGAATGAAATGTCTTCTGGAGCAAGAAGTATGAATAAGACCAGTGCTCAGCTTTCTGAGATTTCTACAAAGGTGCATAATTCAATTCATCAGATTGGAGATGAAATAAACCAGTTCAAAGTGTAAAAAAAATGGGCCTCGAAAAAAATTGGAGAATTCAAGTGGACTTTCCAAAAATGCTGGCCTAAAAATAGCTTGAAAATTTAATGATGGCAGATTAGGGGTAAAGCGTACCTTAATCTGCCTTTTTTATTCTTTTAAATCATGTTTAAGAGTGTATGTTTTTTAGCCTTGTAAAAGGCTTTTTATCATCCGGTTTATTATTTTCTGCAGTTCTGGCATGTTCCGTAGAGAACTGTTCGGAAGGGATTCAGCTCAAAACCGTGATCCTTAAAAAGATGGCTCTTGATTTCTGCCAGTTCTTCGCACTCCAGATGAAAGAGAGTTCCGCAAACTTCGCATTTAAGGTGAAAATGCTGTTCATCCTCGGCGCAATTTCCTCCAAGGTATTCAAAGCAGGCTGCTGAATGTTCGTCTACAAAATATTTAAGGACTTTGCCTTCTGAGACCAGTTTTTCCAGCTGACGATAGATTGTGGCTGTTCCCAAGCTTATATTCTGTTCTTCAAAATGTTTTTTTAAGTCTTCCGCCGTAAAATGTTTTCCACAACTTTCTTCCAGGTAAGAAATTAAAAGTTCCTGCTGACGGGTTTTATAGGCTGCCTTAATCATGGGGCAATTTTAGCAAAAATTGTTATTTTTTTCATTAGTTTAGCATATTTTAGGCGGGAAAATGAGAAATGAAGGGTGCGGGAAAGATATGGAAAAAAAATGCGCAGGAATGGGATGTGCAGAAACCATATGGCATAAAAAAGGGGCTGTCCAATAAGTTTAGCGACTGCGGTCATTGAGACTGTCGCCCGCTTGCGCACGGAGCGAAGCGAAGTAATGACCATATACACTATATCTGGTGGTTGCTTCGCGCCTTCGGACGAGAACCTCAACTACCGCAAACTTTTCTTTTTGGACAGCCCCTTCATTTAGGCTCATCAGATATTGAAGTTAGTTTTAGAAAAGCGCTGCATTCTGTATTCTGCATTTTGCCGGTAAAAATAAACTGCTGGCAGAGCAGCGCCATTATGCCTTTAATAATCCTTTTCAGGGAAGGGCATTTTTCTAAAACCATTTCTATACCATGTATTAAACCTTAAACTGGTCAATCTGGGTACCGATTTTATTGATAGAATTCTGGATTTTTTCTGATACACCGCTGAGGGCAATTCCAGTTTCGTTGATTTTTCTTGCGCCAACAGACATCTGATTCATGCTGTCTTTCATAACCAGTGAAGAATTCTGCAGATTTTTCATTTCAACAAGAATTGCCTTGTTTCCTTCTGCCATTTCGATACTTGCATTTTTTACTTCAACTGTGCTGTTGTTCATAACGTGAAGGGCATCGCTGATCTGTTTAGAACCTTCGTTCTGCTCTTCCATAGCCGATTTAATCATAATTACAAGTTCATCTGTGGACTGCAACTGGCCACTAACTGCTTCAAAAGCCCGGCTGGATTCGCTGGACGCGGTTACCACGCCCATGATTGATTCCTGGATGTTGTTCAGCTGATCACCAATTGTTTTAGACTGGATAGTTGATGTTTCTGAAAGCTTTCTGATTTCATCTGCAACAACTGCAAATCCCTTACCTGCATCACCAGCGTGAGCGGCTTCAATAGCTGCGTTCATGGCAAGCAGGTTAGTCTGTTCAGCAATTGCAGAGATTGCGGCATTTGCTTCCTGAAGCATGGATGACTGCTGTTCAATCTGCTGAATTCGTTCGTTAACATCCTGCTGCTTGGAGAAACCGTGCTGGGCGTTGTCCTTAAGAGAATTAAAGGAGTTTGCCATCTTATCAACGGAATTGTTTACAGAGTGGATGTTTCCAATCATCTCTTCAACAGCGGCAGAAGCCTGGGCTACACCAGAACTCTGGTTTTCAATCATTCGCTCAAGAGATTCGATATTTGAAGCAATTTCGTTTACGGCACCAGCAGTTTCTTCAACTCCCGCAGCCTGTGATGAAATCTGATTTCCAACTTCTTCGATATTGTTGATAATCTGAGTGATTGCGCTGGCAGTGTCCTGGGTGCTGGCAATCATATCTTCTCCGGCTACGCTCAGTTCATTCTTTGATTCTTTTACATCCCGGATGATTTCCTGAAGTTTTGCGGAGAACATGTTAAAGCCCTGGACAACCTGACCGATTTCATTATTGCTCTTAATCTCGATGCGTTTTGTCAAATCTGCATTACCAGTTGCAATTCCCTGAATTGTATCTTTTACGATGTTGAGCGGTTTGATTGTAAAGTAGAGCATAAGAGCTCCCACCAGAATGGTGAAAATTACTACTACAGTACCGAACATAATCATCTGGTTGCGGATTTTTATGATTACATTGTAAATCTGTTTTCTTGGAATTGTGATTGCAAGACTCCATGGAGTTCCCTTTACACCAGTGTAAACAAGAAAGTCTTTTCCTCCGTCCGGACTTTTCATCCAGGTAGTACCGGTTTCGCCTGCAACCATCTTTTTTGCAACTTCAGCCATTTCTTCAAAGCCTTCTGAATGGTCGGTGATGAAGTTTTTCTTCATTACATATTCTTCGTGAGGATGGCTTATTACAGTTCCGTCAGAAGCAAGCATCCAGGTGTAACCACCGTCACCAATCTGAAGGGCATCAAATTCTTCAGTTAATTCACCAACGTTTACAACTCCGGCAAGCATGGCAAAGTTTTTTCCATTTCTCTTTATTGCTCTTGTGATGTGGATAACCGGTTTTCCTGTGGTTTTGGAAATTACAGGATCATCTATAAAAAGGTCCTTACCTTCTTCCATGATGGCCTTAAAGTAAGGGCGGTTTTTAATATCAGTGCGGGAACCTATATCGTTGTATGAAACACCGTCGGCTCCTGCCAGCATGATGTAGTCGTAATAATAAGCGCGTTCAGATTCATGTTCTCTTAGCCAGGCTGCCATTTCCTGAATTGTACCAGTCTGCATTACATCAGCTCTGATATAGTAATCCAGCTGTTCTTCGTAACCCCAAACATCATTTTCCATGGCCAGGGAGTAGCCTTTTGCAAGTTCGGTGTACTTGAAGGCGGCATCGGCCTCCAGGTCAAGTCTGGCGTTTCTGGCAACGACAACTGTCTGTAAAAAGTTAAAAGCCGCAATTGTACCGCCAATGCTTAAAATAAGAAGCATAAGCATACTTTTTTTTCTGGCTTTTGTAGAATTTTCTGAATTCATCTGACTCATAAATTGCAAACCTCGCTGAAAATAATCGTTCGCATAAAATTGCTTTAATATAGAAAAAAAGCAAAAAATATGTATGTAGATTATAAACCCGAAAAAACTACCGGTCAATTTTTTTAAGGCCGATTTTAAGGTCCGATTAATTCGTAAGCAGTGGATTTTAAAACTTATAATCAGGTCTGCAATTTTTGCTTTTTTTTAGGGCGTAACCGTCCGCTAAAGCGGCCGGTCGGGCTTTGCGCCATTCCGCTTTCGCTTCAGCCGCTTCCCGGGCGCTGACTGATTTTTATCAGAATTGGTCATTTTTGTAAAAAATAAAAGAGAAAGCTTTATTGCAGACCATTCAGAAATACGCACCCGGTCCAGTGGCCGCCTTCGGCGTGGCTCCAATCCCTTACGCTGGAAGCAAAGCAAGAGGGTAGCGGGGCTCTACTGGTCCCTTACGCTGTGAGAAAAGCAGGAGGGCAGCGGGGCTCTACGGGTCCCTTACGCTGGAAGCAAAGCAAGAGGGTAGCGGGGCTCTTCAGGCAAAGGCATTATAGATCCTATTCACAAAAAAATTGAAACGGGGAAAGCGTGCCGCGGACAAAAAAGACTCTGTTTGTGGTTGCCGCGTTAGCGGCATATAATTGTTCCTTTGCCACAAACAGCGTCTAGCGCATTAATGCGCGTTTTTTGGCCCGTGGTACGCAGACCTTACCACTTTTTTTTTGTTAAGTTTGTATACAATGCCTTTGCCTTAATATGACTCTTCGGGTCCCTTACGCTGTAAGGCTTTCCCTACATCCCTACATCTATTTCCAGGAGGATTGGGGTGTGGTCCTGGCGGGGGCCGGAGTCGATCATTTCGGATTTTTTTATCTGGTCTTTGATGCGGTCGCTTACTAGAAAGTAGTCAATACGCCAGCCTGAGTTGTTGATTTTGCTGGTTTTTATTCGCTGCCCCCACCATGAATAAATATCTTTTACATCACCGTGCACAAAGCGAAAGCTGTCGGTAAATCCTTTTGCCAGCAGTTTTGTAAAGCCATCTCTCTCTTCGTCGGTAAAGCCTGCTGAAAAATGATTTGAAGCCGGATTTGCCAGGTCTATTTCTTTGTGGGCAACGTTAAAGTCTCCGCAGGCGATTACAGGCTTTTTTTTGTCCAGTTCTGCAAGGTATTCTGCATAGAGGACATCCCACTTTTGGCGTTCAGCAAGGCGTTTGAGCCCGTCTCCTGAGTTTGGTGTGTATACGTTTACAAAGTAAAAGTTTTCAAACTCTATGGTCAGAAGGCGGCCTTCGTCATCCATAGTGTCCGGGGCGCCAAGGCGAACGGTCTGGCGTTTTGCCTGAGGAGCGAGATTTTCCCTGTAGAGAATCATTGTTCCGGCATAGCCTTTTTTTGCAGGAGGAATGGAAGAAATCCATTCAATTTTATAGTCTGGAAAATATTCTTTTAAGAGTTCAAGGTGTTTTTCTGAAGGACCATCTGCCGGCAGTTTTGTTTCCTGAATTGCAATTATATCTGCTTGGTAAGTGCCAAGTTTTTTTAGTACAGCCTGAGATAATATTGCCCTGTCAGAAGATGAAGTGAGGGCTGCGTTGATTGAATCTATATTCCATGAAATGAGTTTTGCCATTTGTAATGTCTCCATGTAAATTATACTAAATTTGTTCAGGAATAAAAAGACGCCATAAAAAAAGGTCAGGGCAAACGCATTATTAATAAGTTTTAAAAATAAAAAGCGCTTTGGTCGGCATTGCCACGGTCCAAAAAACGCGCATTAATGCGCTAGACGCTGTTTGTGGCTATGGAACTATTATATGCCGCTTTCGCGGCAACCACAAACAGAGTCTTTTTTGTCCGCGGCATGCTTCCCCATTCCAATTTTTTTATGTATAGAATTCATAATACGTTTGCCCTGAAAAAAGGTCTGGAAAGTTATGCAGGAAAATCTTCCTGTGCGTCCGGCCGTGGACTGGTGAGGGGCTGTCTCTTTAATTTAGCTTTATAGTTATTGAAATCTGGAGATTTTTTTGTCCAGACAATTTCTACCCAAAGAAGGCAGGCAGCCACTGCAGTGTGGAGCTTTTGAAAAATTATCTTGCAATTTCTATTTTTTGACCTAAAATATTAGTTATGGATAGTCCACAGGATTTGGTTCACTATTTTGATGAACTATATCCGGTGAATGAAGCAATTAAAAAGTTTTACAGTGAAATAATAAAAGATGTTCCTGCTCCTGCAAAAATACTTAGTATTGGTTCAAATTCGGGTTCTTTAGAATTTTTTCTTGCAAAACAAGGTTGCGATGTTACCGGAGTTGAAAATTTTCCTCCTCTCTTGGAATCGGCCAATTTAAAAAAACGAACACAGCTTCTTGCTATTCGCTTTTTCACGATTCCGGAAAATGAATTAACTCGTTTTCTTGGTAACGGTTTTTATAATATTGTGAATATTTTAGCAAGCCACCTCTGTTTTCGAAAAAGCAGGGAAGAAGTTTTTGCACTTCTCCGGGATGCAGGTACTCTTCTTGCCGAGGGTGGAAAATTAATCATCAAAACCTTCAATTTTGAACAGTTAATTCCTAATTCATCCATCGATTTGCCTGTCAGAAACGGTGTTCGCACCAAACTTTTTACAACTATGAAAAATGACGGATGCAATACTTCTATTTCCATGAAAATGCGCATATGGGACGACAAGGTGATTCAGATTCTTAAGGATAGACCTGTTTGTCCCCTTGTGAAGAAGGATCTAGAAGATTTTTATAAAGATTCTGGTTTTCAGGATATTCAGTTCTATTCCGACTTTGAAAAAAATCCATTGACTCCTTCGTCAATGGATATGCTCTGCGTTCTTACAAAATAAATCACGTTTTTACTTGGCCGAAAGTTTTTTACAGCCTGACTGGGATTGTCTGGCCGGCTTGCTTCTTGCCGACAGTTTTTTTTCAGCTGATTTTTTTAGTTAATCTTCCAGCGATTATTTTCTTTTACGAATCTTTTTGCGTTTACCTCAAGAAGGCGGCCGTCTTCTCCCAGCATTTTTACCATTGAAGTAAGGGGATTGACTTCCGTAATCTTAAAATTGGTTCCATCGTAATAAATGTGCAAGCCCTCTGCAGGGAGCTTTTTGCGGGCTTCGTTGTACCAGTCAAATTCGTAGGAAAGGCAGCATAAAAGACGGCCGCACTGTCCGGAAATTTTTAATGAGTTCAAAGACAGGTTCTGATCCTTGGCCATTTTGATGGCAACTGGTCTAAGTTTATCGGAAACATTGTGACAGCAGAAAGGCCGTCCGCATACTCCAAGTCCGCCGCAGATTCTGGCTTCGTCTCTTACTCCAATCTGTCGCAATTCAATGCGCATTTTAAATACGCTTACCAGGTCTTTTACAAGTTCCCTAAAGTCAACACGGTTGTCAGAACTAAAGAAGAAAAGAGCCTTCTGTTCATCAACCAGAAAGTGAACGGTGATGAGCTTCATATCCAGCTTGTGATAGGCTACTTTTTCTTTAAAAACCTTAAAAGCATCTGCTTCTTTTGCCTTGTTTTCTTCAGCTTTTTCCAGATCTTCTTTTGTGGCTTTTCTGTCGATATTAATTATGTCAGCCGGCTTGATTCCAACTGGTTTTTTTGCGATACCGGTTACCTTTGCCATGTCCTTTCCGTAGCGTGTAGGAACAATAACAAAATCTCCGGCTTTGTAATCTTTCTTTTTGTCCGGTTTTGCGTAGAGGCTTTCGCTTGAATAATCCAGTTTTAGGACTATAAGAGGCTGATCAAATTCGTAGGATTCCTGTAAATCTTCTTCGTAGGAATCTTCCAGAGCGGAAAGATTTTCGTTTTCATCATCTATATCGTTTTCAAAAATATCACTCATAATTTTCTCTTATCCTATTATAGCGGCTATTCGGCAAAAAAATCTACAATCAAACCTTTAATTTCGCCAATCTTGCTTAGCATAGCGATTTTATCTCCATGATTTTGCAGAATCATGGAAGCAATTTCGTCAAGTTTTTGATTTACAACTCTTACCTGGCAGTAGGGGTCTGGCGGCCGTCTTACGGTGTGAAAAACGCTTTTTTTTATAGTCATGCGTTTTCTAAGTCTTGGCTTTTTTGTAACTTCAAAATTATTTTTTTCAATGTATTTAAAGAACTGACTGACTGTTTTTCTAAAAGCGCTGAAATTTTCAGCAGTCTGTTTTTCTTCCAGTTTGTCTGCAGCGATATCCAGGGCATCCTTCAGGTATATTACGGCGTCTTCCTGGCTCATACCGGCTATTTCTTCAGGAAGTCCCTGAGAAGCCAGTTCCTCAATTTCCTGCTGTTTTTCAAGCATGGAGGTAAAAGCACTTTTTTTAGTTTTTGAAGTTTTAAGCTTGTTCTGTTCTTTTGCCGCTTCTCTGGAAGCATTTGCGGCGGCAGAAAAATAAAGTGATGTATTTAAGGTGTCTATTGAATTCATGCAAGGACTGCCTTGTCTCGGATTGCTTTTGACTGAAGGAACTTGTCTACAGCCTGATTATAGTTTTCTTCGTTTGTCAGAGCGATGCAGTGTCCGTGGAAAACAACTTTGTCTTCCATCTGTATTTTGTGGGTGATGATGTTTCCGATTACTGCAGAAGAAGAAAGGAGCTTGATTCCTTCTTTAGCGGTGATGTCGCCGATGATTATTCCGCCTACAATTATGGATTTAGCACTAATGTTTCCGTGAATTCTAGCTTTTTCGCTGATGATTACATTGCCGTCCGTTTCCAGGTTTCCGACAATATCTCCGTCGATTCGGATAAAACCGTTTACTTTCAGGTCCCCCTGAACAAAGGAACCGTTTCCTATAAGAGTATTGATTGAAATGTCGTCAAAACGGAGTGCCATATTATTTTGAAAGTTTTACGTTGATGTATTTACTTGGATCTACAACATCTGAACCGATGTGAACTTCGTAGTGAAGGTGAGGACCTGTGGTAACACCAGTGTTTCCGATGTTTCCGATAATTTGTCCCTGATTTACGTATTCACCTTTTTTAACCCGGGTTACGCTCATGTGGGCGTATCGTGTGTACATACCGTGTTTGTGACGGATGATAATGTAGTTACCAAAACTAGCGTCGTAACCAACGGTTACTACCTGACCGTTTGCAGTTGCCATGATAGGGTCGCCCTGTCTCCATGTAGAAAAGTCTACGCCCTTGTGGATGTACCACTGACCTGTAATAGGGTGGAGGTTTGGTCCGAACATCATTGAAATGTGAACGTTAGGGCTTGTTACTGGCCAGATGTTAGGAATTTCTTTGAAAAGTGAGCTCTGGTTTTCAAGCATTTTTCCAATCTGTTCGATTGGCTGAACAGCGTCTTCAAGGTAAGTTGTAAGGCTTCTGATATCAGCAGTTTCTTTTACGGAACCAGAAACAGAATCTTTTGAACTGAAAATAGAAGAAAGGTCGCCGGAACCGCTTGAATTTTTTGATACATTGCTGCTTCTGTCCAGGCCAAGCAGGGAAAGTGACTGAGAAAGAGAAGCTTGAAAACGTTTTGCAGCCTGAAGAAGGTTTGTGTTTTCATCGCGGAGCTCGTCTAAGCTGGCCAGTGTTTCTCTGTTCTGTGAAAGAAGATTGTTTATCTCAATATTTGAAGTTACAGCCCTTCTGTTAAAATAAAGGAAAGAAGTAGCGATTCCAACGATAAGTACAGCGCCTAAAACAAGTGCAAATACATTTGTCTGTAAATTTATTACTTTTCCCTGAGAGTGGGGTACAATCATGATTGTAAGTTTGCTGTCAAAAATTTTGAACAGGCGAACAAAAAAGTTCTTAATAGCTTTTAGAAAAGAAACAAAACCGTTGTGTACATTAGAAGCAAATCTCTTTTCGATCTTTTTGTATTTTTGCGTTCTCGACAATTTGAATCTCCGAAAATGTTTCTACGTTACCAATTTTAAGTATAACATAGTAAATAATTTAAAGTCAAAGGGGCAAAAATCATCTGAAGTCAGGGCTTTTATGACTAAATAATTGAACATATTAAATTGGCGAATTTTTTATCAAAAAGTTGACAACTCGACAATCCGACATTATATTTATCGGTAGAAGTAGAAGAAAAAGTACTATTTCTTAAGGCATTTGCCCTTTTTACACATCATTTTTAGTGGAAGATAATACCATGCAGTTATTTGATACTCACGCTCACATCGGGCTTATTTACGATGACCCTATAGAACAATTGCGCGTAATTCAGCAGGCTAAAAAAGCAGGAGTTGCCCGCATTATCAGCATTAATAATAGTCTCTACGATTTTGAAAAGGTATATCCAAATTTAAAGGTTGTTTCTGGAATTTATCACGCTGTAGGAATTGCTCCTTCAGAAGTAACAAATCCAGGCCCGGATTATATCAGTAAAATAGAACAGTATTTAAAACTTCCAAACGTAGTGGCTGTTGGTGAAACTGGACTTGATTACTACAAGCAGTTTGGTGACAAGCGAAGCCAGATTGAACTTTTTATGCAGCAGCTTGAAATTGCACAGAAACACAATCTTCCTGTAATTATTCATAACAGAAACGCTGGAAAAGATATTTACGACATTCTTTCTGAACGCATTCCGGATTCAGGAGCAATTTTCCACTGCTATTCGGAAGATGCCGCTTATGCAAAAAAATGTCTGGACATGAATGTTTATTTCTCATTTGCAGGAAATTTAACCTATCGCAACGCAAGAAATCTTCATGAAACTGTACTTAATATTCCATTAGACAGAATTTTGATTGAAACAGAAAGTCCATTTATGATTCCGGCTGAATTCCGTGAGAAAAAACGCACTATGCCGGCTTATATCGTTTCTACAGCACGATTCCTGGCAGAAATGCTGGAAATGGACGTAGAAGAAGTTTGCGCTCAGCTCTGGAAAAACAGCTGTAAAGTATTCAAACTGCCGGAAGAGTAAGCGGAAGAAAAGTAAGAATAATGCTCTATCATTCAGTAAAAATTGGAAATCTGGAAATTCCAGGGAATATTTTTCTGGCCCCTGTTGCCGGTTATTCAGACCGCTCCTTCCGTTCAATTTGTCGTGAAGAGGGGGCTGCTTTTACTTACACTGAAATGGTTTCTGCGGAAGCCCTGGTAAGAGGTAACTGGAAAACCACAGAATTGATGGCCAGGGCTTCCAACGAAAGCGCCTACGCCGTTCAGATTTTTGGCGGTGAACCTGAAATTATGAGGCAGGCCGCTCTCCTTGTTCTGGAAAAAACTTCCTGCGAATGCATAGACATAAACTGCGGCTGCCCTGTTCCAAAAATCGTAAAAACAGGCGCAGGCTCGGCTCTTACAAGAGATCCGGAAAGACTGGGGCAGGTTGTAAAAGCTGTTAACCAGGCCGCAAAAGAATTCTACGAAAAGACTGAAAAAATTACGGAAGTTACCGTAAAAATCCGTTCCGGCTGGGATTCAAAAACCATCACTTTTAAAGAAGCTGCCCTTGAGGCTCTTGAAAATGGCGCTAAGGCAATTACACTTCATCCCCGCACAAAAGCCCAGGGTTACGAAGGATTTTCCGACTGGGAAAAGCTTGCAGAACTGGTGGAGCTGGTAAAAAGTCAGACCAATAGTCAGACCCAAGGTCAGACTAAAAGCCAGACCACAAATCAGGACGGCCAGAAAAGTTCCCCAATCCCCCAGGGAGATGAGGTCAGTGGTTCTGCTTCGGAATGTGAGCAGCCTGCATCTTCAGTGGTAAAAATCCCTGTTTTTGGAAGCGGCGATCTTTTTAAGCCGGAAGATGCAAAAAAAATGCTTGAAAGTACAGGCTGCGACGGCGTGATGTTTGCCCGCGGCGCCATGGGAAATCCTTTTATTTTTACAAAAACAATTGAACTATTAAAAACCGGCTCATACCAGGAAATTCCTGCTTCTATGCGCCTTAAAACTGCCTTTAGGGAACTGGAAATGCTTGCCAAAGATACAAATGAGCAGCACGCCTGTCTTGAAATGCGAAAGCGCTTTTCTGCCTATTCAAAGGGAATCGAAGGTGGTGCAGAGCTGCGCGCCCAGACCGTTCACGCCGCAAGCCTGGAAGACTACCACAGAATTTACGACCCTTATCTGTAAGAAAGTATCGTCAGTTTAATAGGGCAAAGGCATTGGTTTCTTTTCTGAAAAGCAGAGAAGGGGCCAAGCCACAAAATTGGGACGCAGACGAAAATTAGGGACGGGACTCCAGGGGGAAGGTTCCCTGATTTTCGTCGTCGCTGTGACCCGATTTTTTGGCTTTATATGAAAATATAAATGCCTTTGCCCTTCTAAAGTTTGCAATTCTTCTCAATACATTGAATTTTTATGCTAAAACCATTAAAATTATAGGTAATTTTTAATTTTCAGGGGTACTCGCAATGGAAGAAATTCTTGATTTGCTCAGACATAATGCGCGTCTTGCGGTGGAAGATATTGCCGCCATGACAAAAAAATCAGTGAGTGAAGTTAAGGCCATAATCAAAAAACTGGAAGATGATGGTGTAATTTTAAAATACGCGGCGATTGTAAATCCTGAAAAAAGTGGAGAAGCAAAGCAGAAGGTTCAGGCAGAAATTCAGATTCAGGTAACTCCGGAAAGGGAGCACGGATTTGATGCCCTTGCCGACAGAATCTACAGATTTCCTCAGGTAAAAACCCTTTATCTTATGAGCGGCGGTTACGATTTTAAGGTAATCGTTGAGGGAGACAGCCTTCAGGAAGTTGCTTTCTTTGTTTCAAGCAAACTTGCTACTCTGGATGGAGTTCGTTCCACAAAGACCAGCTTTATTCTTAAAACTTACAAAGAAAACGACATAGTTTATGTAGAAGACGAGCGAGACCGCAGGGAAGCTCAGGCATAAGTTTCTTATATTTAATATAGGAAAAATTCTAAGAGGGCGGACAACCGCCCTGCGCTCCAAAGCCTTGCAGGCTTTTGCGCTACCCACCGTGCGGGCTTCAAGCGCCAGCCCGCTCCGAAGGCATGAGCGAAGCGATGTACGCCCGGCTTACAGATTTTCTGGCAGGGGCGTTGCGGGGGCGGCCATAGAGCCCCCGCTGGAAGGGGTAGCGGACAAGGAAAGGAGCAGAGCGACTTGACTTGGGAGCGAGGGGGAGACTTCCCCCTTTTATAAAAATAACTGGAAAAAAATATGAATACTAGAGAAGATAAATTCAGCCGTTCCATGGAAAGTATTCCACCAAGCGGTATTCGAAAATTTTTTGAGATGCTCATTGGCCACGATGATGTAATTTCACTTTCTGTTGGAGAACCTGATTTTCCAACTCCATGGTGCATGAGGGAAGAAGCTTTTTATCATCTGGAAAAGGGTCACACTTCTTACACAGGAAACCGTGGCTTGATTGAGCTTAGAACTGAAATTTGCCGTTATATGGAACGCTACGGAATGTTCTATAATCCGGAAACTGAAATTCTTGTAACTGTAGGTGCCAGCGAAGGTGTTGACGCTTCTTTAAGGGCTATCTTAAATCCTGGGGATCAGATAATTGTCTGCCAGCCTTGTTATGTGAATTACACACCACTTGCAGCTCTCTGCGGAGCAGAAGTAGTTCCAATCGACACAAGTGTAAACGGTTTTTATCCTACTGCAAGCCAGATTCAAGCTGCAATAACTCCAAAAACCAAGGCAATTATGATGTGTTCTCCTAATAATCCTACGGGAACAATGATTCCTGCCGAAGAACTGGAGAAAATTGCCAAAATTTGTGTGGAAAAGCAGATCTGGTGTATTTCTGACGAAATTTACTGCGAGCTTGCTTATGACGGCTCCAAACATGTTTCAATCGGTTCTTTCCCTGGAATGAAGGATTATACGATTGTCCTGAACGGATTTTCAAAGTCTTTTGCAATGACCGGCTGGCGAATCGGTTATATAGCCGCACCAGGCGATTTGATTACTCAGATGACAAAGCTTCACGGCTACAACGCTATCTGCGCTCCGATTTTCAGCCAGTATGCCGCTGCAGAAGGTTTGCGAAACGGCTGGAAAGATGTTGAAAAGATGCGGGTAAGCTACCAGCAGAGGCGCAATCTGATGGTAAAGGCTTTTAACGATATGGGACTACCTGTTCCAGAGCCAAAGGGAGCTTTTTATATGTTCCCGGATATCACTTCTACCGGACTAACAAGCGAGGAATTTGCAACAAGGCTCTTCCAGGAGCACAATGTTGCAGTTGTTCCGGGCAGCGTTTTTGGTCTGGGTGGAGAAGGTCATATCCGTGTTTGCTATGCTACGGCTGTTGATAAGATTAAAATTGCACTTGATAGAATAGAAGAATTTGTAAAAGAGTACAGAAAATAGACTGGAAATCGGGAAGGTTTATATGATAGCAGTTTTGCTGGCAGTTGTTGTTGCTGCCTTTCTTATTGTGATTTTGATGTTTATCACAAGTCACAGTAAAAAATCTACAGGAATGAAAAGAACTCAGAACAAGAGTTCCACCGTGATTGCGAGGGAATGCTTAAAAAAGCTTTCAAAGGACCCTCACAATGTAGAAGCTCTGACAACTCTTTCAGAAGTTTATTATACGGATATGAATTACGAAAAGGCATATCCTCTTTATGAAACTCTTTTTAATCTTGCTTCCGTTCATGTTGAGATTGATCAGCAGGTAGTTGCAAGCCGCCTTGGTGTCTGTGCTTTTCATGCCGGAAAACTGGATGACGCCCTCAACGGTTTTACCGGTGTTCTTAGAATCAATCCAAAGGATTTTGATGCCAATTACTACATGGGCCGCATCATGTATCAGAAAGAAGGGTTCGAAAAGGCAATAATGTTTTTTAAGAGGGCTCTTTCAATTCGTCCTGAAGCTACAGAAATTTTTGAGCAGATGGGTTATTCTCTTTATCACTGCAAAAAGTTCCGAGAATCTCTTCCTTACTTAAAGAAGGCTCTGGATGAGCATCCGGAAAACAAGGAAACTCTTTTTAATTTTGCTTCTGCAATGGATGAATGCAGTATGGGTGACAAGGCTCTTAAGATTTTTATGCATTTGCGTCCAGATCCCAAATTTGGAGCCCAGTCCTGTCTTGCCTGCGGTGCCCTTCATCAGAAAATGAATCAGCTGGATAAGGCCATTGAAGATTATACAATTGCCCTTAAACTTGACAGCCTGTCTCAGGAAAACAGGCTGACTGCCTGCTACAAGCTTTCTCAGGTTTATCTTTCCCAGCATAATATCGTAAAGGCCCTAAGCTACCTTAAACAGATTCAGACCATTGTTCCTAATTACAAGGATGTAAATACTCTTGTTCAGCGCTATCAGGAGTTGAACCAGAACTCCAATCTTCAGGCTTATCTGATGAGTGGTACCAGTGACTTTGTTGCCCTTTGCCGAAAATTTGTAGCCGGCTATTATGCAGATTCTTTTGTAAAAATTGAAGATGTGAGCGTTGCAACTGAAAGTATCGAAGTTCTTTGTTCTGTAGAGTCTGCTAGATGGAGTGATACTGAGCTCTTCCGCTTTTTTAGAAGTTCCGGGGCAATCGGTGAGCTTTATATCCGGGATTTTCATGCAAAAATCAAGGATTTGCGCTGCGATAGGGGTTTCTGCGTAACTGCGGGAAGTTTTACAGAAGAAGCCAGAAAGTATGTTGAAAACAGGCCTATCGATCTGATAGAAAAGAGTAAACTGGTTGCAGTTTTGAAAAAGATATCTTAATAAAATATTGCGGCTTGAGCTTGCTTGTAATCTTGTGGCGCTTTGTAGCGGTGCCCTTACTTTTTTCTAATTACGACCAGATTTCTTTCGTGTTCATCAAGGAAGGGAACTGTAAGTGGTATAACATGGTAGTCTGGAACAATATCCTTAATTCCTTCCATTTCCTGAGTGATGCTTTTTTCTTTTGCCTTGTAGGCGGCAATTATTCCACCTTTTTTGGTCAGGTTCAAAAGTGTTGTAATCATGTCTTTGTCTAAGGGACGGAAGGCGCGGAAGGTAACCAGGTCAAAAGATTCTGCCGGAACTTTTTCTGCTTCACTTTTTAGAACTTTTGTATTTTTTAAGCCCAGAATTGCCGCCTGGTTTTCCAGGAAGGCGCAGCGCTTGTCCATTCTTTCTACAAGAGTAAAGTTGAATTCCGGAAGAGTTAGTGCCAGAGGAATGCCTGGAAGTCCGCCGCCGCTCCCAATGTCAGCGATTTGTATTTTATTGTCAGAAGCTTTTTCATCAGAGCCGATACCTATAGATTTTTCCAGTTCTTTTGTCAGTTTTTTTATGCTGGAAGCGGCGCTTAAGCTGTCCAGGATGTGGTTTACTACGATTTCGTTAAAATCGCTTGTGTTTGTAAGGTTGTATGCGGAGTTAAAAAGAATTATTTCTTTTATATAGCTTTTGATTTTTGGAATTAGTTTGTCATCTTTTGTAAAATCCAGCTCTGGACAAGAAAGCTCTGAAAGTCCCTGGGAGAGTTTTTCTATGTCTTCGTTTTTTTCTGTTCCGCTTGCTGCTTTATCAGCTGATTTCTTTAAAGGCTTATTTTCTGACTTTTGGGAAAAACTTTTATAAGAATTTTTTTTGAAAGAGGCTCCTTTGTCCGGGCGTCCATTTTTTTTATTGTTATTTACATAAGTCTTTTTTTGATTCTCTTTGTATTTTTCTTTCATATGTAGATTGCCTTAAAGATTTTTTTTGCCCGGTCAGACTCTGTTTTCGCCTTTGAAAGGGTAAATTATTTTCCCGGGGAAATCTTCTTTGAAAAATGCTGTGAAAGACCCCCGGGCATTATCCCTTAATAAAAATCAGTTTCCGCTGTCGATTAAGAGGTTTATTCTGAGATTTTCATTGTTCTGGGTCATGGTTATCAGGTTTCCTGTTTTGTCGGCTGTAAGGTTAGATACTTGTGTAAGACGGTATAGCAGGGAATTTTCATTATGCAAGTCCTGCATAACCTTTCCTTCAACATTATATCCCCTTTCAGAACCACCGTTTCCGTCAGCTTTGAACAAAAGATAGAAGGTTTCTTCCCTGAGTTTTGCGCCTTCGTAATATTTGCGATCCCCTGTTACAAGGAAGCTGCCGTCGTTTTCCTGCCGGCTGAACCATACTGTTCTGAGGGAGTCTATGATATTTGTTCCGTTGATATTAAACCTTAAAATCTGAGGATTTCCGCTTGCTCCGCTCTGGCTGCAGGCAACAAGTTCGTTCTTAAGGGCAGAATCGCTTTTCTGGCTGCCTGTATTTGAATTGTATTTTACAGCGCCAGCCATTGCAGAAGAGGTGCTCGTTGAAGAGAAATTTGAAATTGAGGAATAGTTTTGGTTCAGGTTGCCTGCCTGGTTGCCAGCCAAAACATTTCCATTCTGACTGTAATTCTCTCCATAGCTGGCAGCAGAGGCTTTTCTTCCGTTTCCTGAGGCAAGTGCTTTTTCAAGCTCCTGCTGTCTGGCTTTTAATGCTTCAAGCTGGCCAAGAATTGATGAAAGAAGAATTTCATCGTTCTTTTGATTTCCAGAGATTTCTTCCAGGCCATAGATATTTGAAATCAGACCTTTTTTGTTCAATGAAAGAAGGTCAAGGGCAGAAAGAGTGTTTTTGTATGAGTTTGAAAGACCTTTTTTATTGTTTGCAGAAAGTCCGTTTTCTGAAAAATTATTTTGATAAGCAGGAACATTAACAGAAACTTTTGAAAGGTTTTCTGAATTTCTGGCATTGCTGATTCCTGTCAGAACTGTAGGTTTTCCGTTAGCGTCTCTTCCCTGGCTCAAAAATGCGCTTCCCAAAAGAGCTTCCAGTTCATCTGCAGTAGAAAGACTGCCTTTTAAATCAGAAAGGCCGGTGGAATTATTTGCGGCAGTAGAGTTTGCTGTAGAAGCGATTCCTGTAGAATTCTTTTTGTCTTCATCGGAGTCCTTTGATTTATAGGTTGCGTTCAGTTTTGGTGTGTAAAATTTAGTTCCCAGAGATGGAGTTACAATAGTGGGCATAGATGGACCAGAAGATGCAGAAATTGAAGGCATGTCCGGCATTGAATGGGCCACATTTATCTGCTGGGAAAAAATACTGGTCAGGCACATACAGTAGATTGCGCCTGAAATTAAAAGTTTCTTTGAAGATTTAAGTGTAATCTGAGTAAGTCCAGTAGGCTGTGCAAGGCAGATAAGCTTAAATTTTTTAGTAAGCTTAGAGATTTGCAATCGCTTCCTCCACATATTCAAGTCGTTCTGTTAGCTGCCGGATAGTTTTTTCCAGGCGGCTTTTTTCTTTTTCAAGTTTCTGAAGAGGGTCTGATGTCTTTGCTTCTGCAGCTTTTCGTTTCATCATTTCACGAACGCCGGCAGGGCTGTTTCCGTCTTCAAAATCCTTGACCATTGCCTCGCGCACGTCTTTCTTTTTTGCGCAGGCCACAACTTTCATATTATCAAAACCGATTGAAGGATCTACTTCCACAGCACCAACACGGGTTATGTCCTTGGCGGCATTCCGCGGTAGCTGCAGAACTCTGTCCAGATAATCCTCGTAACGGATGTTGGCTTTTTTACATAACTCATGAGCCTGAATCAGAAGTTTTCCGAATTCCTGCATCATGCGGCCGTTTGCTTCAAGGTATTCCTTCCTGATTTTTTCAGTAAGCTCCTTAAGCTCAGGCGATTCTTCAAGATTGATTTTATAATAACCTTTTTCTTCTGCGATTTTAATTAATTCGTTAAACTTACCCCAGAAAGCCTGATTGTGAACTTTTGCGTTGTAGGGCTTGTTTGCAAAACCGGTTGTATTCAAAAGTTCTTCAGCCAGCAGGTGGTGGGTGTATTCATGGACAGCGGTGTAAACAAGTTCGTTGTCAGTTTTAAAGTTCTTGTTGTGAAGCAAAATCTCGTGTGTGTCAGGAGAATAAAGCCCGTTAACCCGCTTGCTTTCTTTTCCAGTCTGTGTGACCGTAAATTCAATTCCAGTTGGCGCAATGTCAAGCAGGATTTCCTTGATTCGCTCGTTATCCATAATGTTTGAGTATACCACGATTTTTGCTGAAAATACAGTTTGTTTTTTAAATATAACAAGTTTTTAATAAATTGGGAATCGAGGATTAATTTAGAAGTGTGGCATTAAACAGTGTATATAACATATTAATCTTTGATACTGAAGGTGAAAGTGGTGGTTGCGCCAGAATTTATTGAAGTTTTATTATCAACTGGGATTGCAGAGATAGAAGGTGTTATAGAAATTTTATTATAAGGTTTTGTGCAATAAAACCAGAACTGCTTGCCAGTTTTGTTAAATTCATTGAGGGTGATGTATATGGGGTCATTGAATTTTTGCAAAAGTTCTTCAAAATCAGCCTTTTCTGAAGTTTTAAAATAAATATTTTTATAATCGTTTTCAGATGTGTTAATTCCAAAATCTATGTCGAATTCGATGTAAGCCTCACTGTATTTGCTGTTGTCGATATTACCTGAAAAAGTAATTTCAAAAACTTCATTTGTCTTGTAGCTTTCTTTTACAGGATTAATATTTATATCAACATTTTCAAGCAGCTTTGGTTGTGTAAGTCCGAAATTTTCCAGAATGCCACAACCTACTATGTTGCATGAAGTAATAATGATTGTGGCTAATAAAATGATATATACAGATTGTTTTTTCATAAGCACTTTCCTCAATCCAGCCACCCGGCGTAGCTGGCGATTACGGAGCTGGCTACGGTTGCGGCGGTTTCAGTTCGCATTACCCTTGGGCCCATTCCGCAGCGTAAAAAGCCTTTTTCTTCCAGAAAGTGTCTTTCATTTTCTGTCCAGCCTCTTTCGCTTCCAATGGCGGCAACAAAGGCTCCGGCTGGCTCGCTGCTTGCCCGATTTTTCTCCAGAATTGAAGTAAGGGAACCGGCCGGATTTATATTATCCAGACAGAGGAAAAGGGGTTTTTCTGACTTTTCTGCAGCTGACATTTCTGCATTTGTTAGACAGGTTGAAGTGTCAGTTTTTTCTTTTTCAGCGAATTGGCTTTCTGAATTTTTAAGGTTTTCAACGCTCTTTTTTACTGCTTCCACGCAGTCCTTCAGATTTTTGTGAATAAAAACCTCAGGAACGTGGGTGCTGGCTGCCTGAACAGTGCCGTCGTAAAGCATCTGCCAGGCTTCTTCCGGCTTTGAAAGATTTGAGTTCAGGTAGGATTTTTCCCCCAGTTCAGTTCCGGTAAGATGAACTTCAGAAGCTCCCAGGGCTGCAACATCCCGCAAAAGGCGTTTTAGCTGAATTGGCCGCGGAAAACCGATTATCAGAATAAGGGGGTAGAGGGGTTTTCCGTCTGTTTCCGGAATGAAAGAAAAATGAATTTCCGTGTCAGTTATGTCTGTGATGGTGGCGCTGCCTGCCATTCCGTTTATGATTCCGGCAGAAAAACTGTCTCCCTTGTTTTTATGAAGAATTTTTAAGATATGCTGGGCTCTTTCGTCTTTTTTTGGAAGAGCTTTATTGATTTCGTCTCTGGAAAATAAGCAGATATTCATGTGGTTAGAATAGTATATAAAGAGATTTTTTGCTATCAGTGCTTTTGGTGGAATGGATTTTGAAAAAATCCAGCTTAAAAATTGCGCGTTTTATAACCGATTTTTCTTGACAGAAAGACACTCTAGAAATAAACTGTATATATGGACTTGAGAACTGTATTAACAACTGAAACTGTAAATCTTCATTTACAGGGAACAACTAAAGAAGAAATTATTGACGAAATGCTTGATATCCTCGTAAGCGCAGGCAAGGTAACAGATAAGGCCGGCGCAAAAGAGTGTGTTCTTGATCGTGAACGCAAGATGTCAACAGGTATGAAGCATGGAATTGCTATTCCACACGGAAAAACGGATTCTGTAAGCGATTTGGTTGCTTGTATCGGTATTTCTGACAATCCGGTTGATTTTGACTCTTTGGATCAGGAACCATGCAGAATTTTTATTATGACTTTGTCTCCAGTAAATAAAACTGGACCACATCTTCAGTTCCTTGCTGAAGTTAGTTTGCTTTTTAAGAGTGCAGATAAGAGACAGCAGATTCTTAGCACACAGGATAAAGCTGAAGTTATCAGAATTTTGACAGAATAGAATAATTCAAGATTTTTAGATATGACAGGCCTTTGTGTTGCGCAAAGGTCTGTTTGTTTTTAACGGGAGTATTTATGAAATTTGATCCACTGGTAAAATCGGAAAAGAACTGTCTGTTTACAATTGCGGACGAAAAGAAAATTGATTGTGAAAATGTAAAGTTGCTTAAGGCAGATGAGGGAAAGGCTATTTCGGAATCTTCGGTTTCCGCTTCTTCTTCTGGTCAGCCGGCTCTTTTTGCCCTTTCCCTTAGGTTTGAAGATGTTGACATGGGCGGCGGAAATTACAACGAAGAATTGTTGGCCACTTTGAGAGATTCTTTGAAGGCTGCCGAAGAAAGTGGAAATTTCTTTTTTATTCAGGCAGAAAGTTCTTCAGAAATTCAGGATGCAGATCAGGCGGATTCTTTGATAAAAGCTTTTGTTCATGCTGCCCGCCGGATTAAGGATTGTCAGGCTCTGGTTGGCTTTTCAATTCCGGAAAAGCTTCTTGAAAAAGACAGAGGAAGCAGTCTTGGGGAAGAAAGCTGGAGTCGCTGGTTTGTAAATGACATGAACGTAAAGCATTCTCACTATGTTTACTTTGTTCAGAAAGGCCTTGGAGAGCGTCTGGAACTGGCGGATGAGATAGTAAAAACTGATTATATTTTGTATCAGGTGCAATAAAACCGAGATAAAATGTCAGTAAATGCGAAAAACCGCAAAGTTTTCAAACAGAAATAAAATATTTCAAAAAAAAAGTTAAATTTTCCTCAAAATTCACTTGATTTAAATTCGCGAATATGTCATTATACATCTCGTGAAGCGGAGGGCTTCACGAGGAGATAGCTGAACTATGGAAGGATGGGAGACCACCGCTTTTGGTAAGTCCTGCCGGAAAGTTCTTTCGCTTTGCGGCCTTTTTCTGGTTCTTGCTGTTGTAATCACCTTAGCTTTGCCTTCTAAGCAGGACACAGAAGAAAAACCTACGGTAGTAAAGGCCCTTGAATCTGGGGACGAAGAAATTACCGCCGATTTTGGAAAGCTTGTTGAGGATACAAGACTTGGTGCTTCTCAGAGCATTGAAGATGCAGCCCTCAGACTTTATAGACAGCCTTCATCAAGGAGTGCAGTTGAATGGTTCTACCTTCATGTAACAGGTAGCCGGGAAACAGCTCTTCCGATACTTGAAGAAGCTGAAAAGAACGATATTCCGCCTTCACTGGCATTTGCACTTGCATATACAGAAAGCAGATATCGAACAAATGCAGTAAACAAGAACAAAAACGCGTCAATTGACCGCGGTTTGTTCCAGTTAAATAACCGCTCTTTTCCGCAGCTTACTGAAGAAGAGTTCTTTGACCCAAGAGTGAGCGCAAAATACGGAATGAGTCACCTTCGTTTCTGTATGAATATTGCAGGAAATGAAGTTTCGGGTCTTGCGATGTACAACGCTGGTACCACAAAGGTAAAGCAGAACAATACACCGCAGTCAACGTTGAATTACGTTGGAAACATAATGGCTTACCGAGACAGACTTGATAAGCTTTTTGCAGAAGAAGTTCTGCCGTACTACGATACGACAAATCGTCTTTCTGGAGTGGCCGTTGCATACAATGGCAGCCGCCGTTCAGATCGCTAAATTAGTCCTCCTTATTTTTGCCCGGTCGTTTTCCCATTCTTTTATCGACCGGGCTTTTTTTTTAACTCTGCAGAAAGCTTCCTGTTTTTTTTCTGTCTCAATTTTTTATGTATAGAATCTATAATGCCTTTGCAATGTTCTTTTTATGGAGATAATCATTTTTTTATGTTATAAATGTAAGTGAATGGAGAATCTTATGAAAATTTGTGAGCGCCTTTTTCAGTTACAGGATTTGGATTACCGGGATTTTCAAAGCAATCTTGTGCCTAATATTTCTAAGGAAAACATGATTGGAGTAAGGACACCGGCTCTTCGGAATCTGGCGAAAGAAATTTTTAAAAGCACCAGTTTTTCCAAAAAAGAAGAAGGGGAACTTTTTACTAAAGAAGAGTCAGATGGCTTTTTGAATCAGCTTCCTCACGGATATTTTGAAGAAAATCTCCTTCACTTTTTTGTGATTTCCATGATAAAAGATTTTGATACCTGCATTCAGGAGGTGGAAAGATTTCTTCCATATGTAGACTGCTGGCCGGTTTGCGACCAGTCAAGCCCCAAAATTTTTAAGAAGAATCGGGAAAAACTTCTTCCTTTTGTAAAAAAATGGATTTCTTCAGAGCATGTTTACACAGCCCGCTATGGAATCAGAATACTGATGAATGAATATCTGGATGAAGATTTTAAGCCAGAGTATCTGGAACTTGTTTCTGCTAAAAGTGATGACGATTATTACTTAAAAATGATGGTTGCCTGGTATTTTGCAACTGCTCTGGCAAAACAATATCAGGCAAGTCTTCCGGTAATAGAAAATCGTCGTCTGGAAACTTGGACACACAATAAGGCTATTCAAAAAGCCCTAGAAAGTTTTAGGGTTTCTGATGAACACAAAGAATATTTGCGCACTTTGAAGTTGTATTGAAAGTCTCTTGAAAATCCCTTAAATTCACTTTTAGAAAAATGGCTGAAATTATTAAAAAAATTCCAAAAAGCAGTCGGAAGCGCCTGATGCTGCTTTTGGAACTGCTGGAATCCACTGAAAAAAAACGCATTACATCCCTTGAGATAAGTCAGGCTCTTGGCTGTAAGGATAGTCTTGTTCGCTGGGATTTTCGCTTTATTGACCAGGAGCGGGGGGTAAAAAACGGCTACGATGTGGAAAAGCTTATTCAGAGCATAAAAAAAGACCTTTTTCTGCAGACTGAAGGGGAAGAAAGAAAAATCTGCATAGTAGGACTGGGACGAATAGGAGCAGCCCTTTTAGATGATGCCATTTTTGAAAACAGTGGCTTTAAGGTTTGTGCCGGTTTTGATTCCAATGTGAACCGTGTGGAACTTTTGCGTTCTACTTTTGAACTTTATCCTGCATCCAGAATTGAGCAGGTGATTCCCCTGTTAAAAATTGAATATGCTTTTTTGTGCTGCGGGGAAAAAGAAGCCCAGAAAATGACAGACAGACTTGTTCAGGCAGGAATTAAAGGAATTGTAAATTATACCCGCTCTGTGGTGATGGTTCCTGAATCTGTGAAAGTTCAGAATATCTCGCCGGTTCTGGCTTTACAAATAATAGGGGATTGAAAGAGTCGTTCAAAAATAAAACTTTGGAGCTAGCTGGCAAAAGTTTAAAAATCGGTGGTTTAATGTGAGAGAACTCACAATAAACCGCTTTTTTTATTGAATTTTAGCCTTTTTTAATGCTTTTTGGGGTAAAAAGCAGGCATTTAAGGTTGTTTAAGGGGCTTAAAATTCGTAAAATGCTTTCAATCTGTGATTTATAGAAAGAAATTACGGGGCGTTGCGGGGTGTCCCCGCTGGAGAGGGTAGGCGAAAATACGAAAGTTTGAGCAGAGCGCTTGAAAAGCGCACCTGGCGAAAACTGAAGTAGTTGAGCCGAGGGGGAGACTTCCCCCCAAAAAAATATTTCAAATTTAAATTGTGTAGAAAGGTTAAGCTAAAAATTGCTTTCGCAATTTTTTTAACGCTTTTCAATATATCAGAGCTCGCCAGTGAGCTCACTTAGGAGTACGAAATGTCTAGAGTATGGAATTTTAGTGCAGGTCCAAGCTGCCTGCCGGAAGATGTTCTTAAAGAATGTGCTGCAGAAATGATGGATTATAATGGAACAGGTCAGTCTGTAATGGAAATGAGCCACCGTTCAAAGGCTTACGAACCAATCATTGAAGATGCAGAAGCAATGGTTCGCAAATTGATGAAAGTTCCTGAGAACTACAAGATTCTTTTTGTTCAGGGTGGTGGTTCTACTCAGTTTGCAATGGTTGCACAGAACCTTGGTATCAAGAACAAGAAGGCTGCTTACATCGAAACTGGTGTTTGGGCAAAGAAAGCCGCTGCTGAAGCAAAAAAACTTGGTGTAGCTGTTGATGTAATTGCATCAAGCAAGGACAAGAACTATTCTTACATTCCAAAAGTTGAAAAAATCGAAGGTGACTACGATTACGCTTACATCTGTTTTAACAACACAATCATGGGAACTCACTACGAATACATTCCTGAAACTGGAAACATTCCTCTGGTAGCTGATATTTCTTCTTGTGTTTTGAGCGAAGAACTTGATGTTTCTAAATTCGGCTTGCTTTTTGCAGGTGCTCAGAAGAACCTTGCTCCAGCAGGTGTTACACTTGTTATCATCCGCGAAGATTTGATCTGTGAACCAGAAGCTTGTCTTCCAGGAACTCCAACAATGCTCTGCTACAAAACTCACGCAGATAACGGTTCTATGTACAATACTCCTCCATGCTACACAATCTACGTTCTTGGAAAAGTTCTTCACTGGATTGAAAAGAAGGGCGGTGCTGCTGGAATCAATAAGTTGAACGTTGCTAAGGCTGATTATCTTTATAACTTCCTTGATACAAGTGACTTCTATCACGCAACAGCAGAAAAGGGAAGCCGCTCTTTGATGAACGTTCCATTCATTACAAAGTACTCTACAGCAGAAACTGCTGCCGCCTCAAAGAAAGACGAAGCTGACCGCACAGACGCTGAAAAAGCCGCTCTTGCAAAAGAAAAGGAAATCAACGACAAGTTCGTAAAAGAAGCTGCTGCTGCAGGTCTTGTAAACCTCAAAGGTCACCGCCTTGTAGGTGGTATGCGCGCTTCTATCTACAATGCTATGACTATTGAAGGTGTTCAGGCTCTTGTAGACTTTATGAAGAAGTTTGCTGCTGAAAATAAATAAAAAAAGGCAGTGTGGCTGCCAAAGCCACGAAAAGGAATAAATTATGTCATTCAAAATTCAAACATTAAATAAAATCGCAGCCTGTGGTTTGAACCAGTTGGACCGCGACAATTATGAAATTGCTTCAGAAATCAATAATCCTGATGCTATCCTTGTTCGTTCTGCTGACATGCACTCAATGGAACTTTCTGCAAATGTAAAGGCTGTTGCCCGCGCAGGTGCAGGTGTAAACAATATCCCTATTCCTGAACTTACAGAAAAGGGTGTAGTTGTATTCAACACTCCTGGTGCAAATGCTAACGCTGTAAAAGAACTTGTAATTCTTGGTCTTTTGCTTGCTAGCCGTCCTGTAATTGCTGCAAATGCATGGGCAAACGGTTTGGCAGGAAAAGGTGATGAAATCCCTGATCTTGCTGAGAAAGGTAAGAGCCAGTTCGTTGGTCCAGAAATCAAGGGAAAAACTCTTGGTGTAATCGGTCTTGGTGCAATCGGTGCTATGGTTGCTAATACAGCAATCAAACTTGGAATGAACGTAATCGGATACGACCCATTCCTTTCTATCAACGCTGCATGGAGCCTTGACCACAACGTACAGCACTCAGAAACATTGGAAAACATCTACAAGAACTGTGACTACATCACAATTCACGTTCCTCAGACAAACGATACAAAAGGCATGATCAACGCAAGCACCCTTAAAATGATGAAAGACGGTGTTCGTATTTTGAACATTGCCCGTGGTGGTCTTGTAAACAATGCTGACATGCTTGACGCAATCAAGAGTGGAAAGGTTGCCTGCCTGGTAACTGACTTTGCAAGCGAAGAACTTTTGAACGTTCAGAATGTAATCGTTCTTCCACACCTTGGTGCATCTACTCCAGAAGCAGAAGACAACTGCGCTGTAATGGCTGCTAAAGAGCTTAAGGACTTCCTTGAAAACGGAAACATCGTAAACTCTGTAAACTTCCCTAAAACAATGCTGGATCAGGCAATTCCTGCCGGCGGAACAAGACTTTGCATTGCCCACAAAAACGTTCCAAACATGATTGCAAAGTTCACAACCGTTCTTGGCGAAGCAAAACTGAATATTGCAGGTATGGTTGACCAGAACCGCGGTGACGCAGCTTATGCACTTATCGATGTTGACGGCCGCGTTGGTGACGATTTGCTTGCTAAACTCAAGGATTCAGACAGCATTTTGAGCGTTCGCGCAATCCACGCATAAGTATTGGTTTTCTAGCCAAAACTAAATAATCCCCCGGGCATTAAACGAAAGTGAAGTGCTTCGGGGGATTTTTTATTTTTTGGTGGTGATATGGGTGGGGGAAGTCTCCCCCTCGCTCCCAAGGCCAGACTGCCGTTCGTGCCGGAAGCCCGCACTGCACTCCGGTCTTGTCCGCTACCCCCTCGCCTAGGGCTCCGCCCTAAAACCCGGGAAGAAAAATGTTAGTTGTTAGTCTTTTTAACAAATGATAAGAATTCGAATGGGGTCATAATCCGTACTGCAGAATTTTTATAGTCAGCAGAGTTTCTTGTAACAATAATATCTGCCCCGATTTGTTGTGCAACTTCATGCTGAACAGAATCTTCAAAGTCATTCCATTCAGATTCAAGAGCTTTGTTGATACATATTTCATCAACACCTGCAACAGAAACTGCTGTTAAAAGATTTTTCATGATTTGCTTTGTTATTTCTGTATCATGTATAGATCGCTTCACGATATAAAATATATCTGTACAAGAGGATGCTGAAATATAAAAATCATAACCTTTGTCGCAATAGGAAAGAACAGAATTCGATTCATCATAAAAATCTGTATTTCCGAGCATTACATCAAGAACGAGGTTTGTATCTACAAATATAATCATAATCCGTACCTTTCCTTTAAACGCTCTTCACGAATTTGTTCAATTGTCATTGGTTTGCTTAATTTAAGAACACCTTGTATTGCATGAAGGGCTTTTAAGCGTTCTGAGCCTAATGTTTGTTCTGTATCAGACTTTGGTTTGTCTACAATTTGAATGAGAATTTCGTTTCCGCAAAAATTTCGAAGATCATCGTCAATTGCAACAACGGTATTTCCATCGATATAGCCTTTTACTGCAAACATAACATACCCCCTTCATGAAGTTAATAGTATTATAGCGCACTATTTTGTAAAAAGCATTAAGTTTAAAACTTAATATAAAATCAAACAAAGCTAGATTTTGTGTGACTTCTTTTATAACTTTTAGAAACTATAAGCAAGATTTTATACCATCAATAATTGATTTTTTTACAGATGGTTCAATTTTTTTGTACAATTGGTCTGATAATTTCGCAATGAAATCAGTTTTATCTGAATTTATTATATTCTGTTCACAGCCATTCTCATCAAATAATTGCGATGGTTTAATTTTTAAAACCTCACAAATCTTATCAATAACATCTGGTGGTGGGAATGAAACCTCACATTCTATTCCATTTATATAATTAAAACTCTTATCTATGAGAACTGCAAGTTGTGTCTGTGTATAACCGGCCTGTTTTCTATAAGCTTTCAAATTATTTATAAATAGTTTTTGTGTTTCCATAACTTATTTTGTCTATAAAATAAGTTTGTTTGACATAATTTTACAATTATTTATAAGTTAAAATATTGTAAATACCAAGGATATTATGTAATATAACACACGAATCTTATGTTTTTGTTTTAAAAAAACAATGATTTAATGTTAATCTAGGGTATTTTATGACAGTTGACAAAGAACGAGCAATCCGTGCTACAGTTCGCAGTTCTGTAGAAGCTTATGCAAGTGGTTTTTGTGATAGACATATTTCGGAACTTCATGATGAAAATGGTACCATAAACTCAAAAATTCATAATATTTTTATTTCTGCGTTAGGGCCAGAAATACAATATTATTCTGCTCTCGTACGTTCTCTAGATTCTAGCCTCGGAAATATGCTCGAATTAATGGCGATAAATATTGCAAGCTTGAATTATGAAGTTACTCAGCATGTTGAAGGAATACTTTATGGAGAACAAACAAAATATATAGCAAAAATTCTAGAAGAATATAAACGCCATGCAAGAATACCTCTTATTCAGGATTATGAAGGAATTACCAAATATTCTGATACAAAAGATAAAATAACAAAGAGACATGAAAGTGATTATTGCTTAAAAGATTTAGAAAACGGAATGCATTATCTAATTGAACTAAAAATTGGGGGAGATTTAGATAATAAAAAAGCTCGTTCTGAAAAAGAAGCTTTGTTAGAGCAATACTGCATCCTTACAAATACCCTTGGTTCAGAAGAAAAAGTAAAAATATACTTTGCTACAGCCTATAACAGATATGGCGAAGGCAACGAATGGAATCAGGGAAGGGTTCTACAGTTTTTCTCAAAGGAAGAACTTCTTATTAGTTCTGATTTCTGGAATATGATTTGTAAGGCAGAAAATGGCTATGACATTGTAATTGATGAATATAAGAAAAATGCAAATTTAATAATTGCAGCTCTTAATAAGATTAAAAAAGCATATCTCCCAGACTCAAATAGGAAAAGAAAATAATGTTTCTAGAAGATAATCAATCATGCTTATTAAGACTTGGAGATAGCAAGAAGCTCATAAAACAGATACCCGATAAATCAATTGATTTTATTTTTACGGATCCGCCATATAACATTGGAAAACATTCTACTGGTAATATTCCACTTCCGGGAAGAACTCCAATGAACAACGATGTAGCCAGCTGGGATTGGATTGATTTTTCACCTGAAGAATGGGTAGATGATTTTATTCGTATATTAAAACCAACTGGAAATCTTTTTATTTTTACCTCATATAATCAAGTTGGTCGCTGGTATAACGCTCTAGATCATCGTTTTGATACTTCACAATTTATGATATGGCACAAAACGAATCCTGCTCCAAAAATATTTAAAGCAGGATTTTTAAATAGTTGTGAAATGATTTTTTGTTGTTGGAATAAGAAACACACTTGGAATTTTATCTCACAAAAGGAAATGCATAATTTTATAGAAAGTCCAATTTGTATGACCCCAGAAAGACTTTCTGAACCAAAACATCCTGCACAAAAACCGGTTTCAATCCTAAAAAAAATAATATCGATAGCCTCAAATGAACAGGATATTGTTTTTGATCCTTTTATGGGTGTTGGTTCAACAGGAATAGCTAGTATAGCTTTGAATAGAAGATTTATAGGTTTTGAACTGGAAAAGACTTATTTTGATGCATCAAAAAAAAGAATTTTTGAATGGAAAAGCACATATGGAAAATAAACTGTATCCGATTATAAAATGGGCAGGTGGCAAAGAAAAGGAGCTACCTATTATACTTGCGAATTTACCAGAATCCTTTGAAAACTATTACGAACCATTTGTCGGTGGAGGAGCCGTTTTTACATCCATAAAAGCAAATAAATATTTTATAAACGATAAATCTTCGGAATTAATTGATTTATACAATTGTATAAAAAATCATGATACAAATTTCTTTTTATATTCAAATACAATAATTAATCTCTGGAATAAAGTATTAGATATTTCTGATAGTCATAAAGAATTGAG
>JAILKG010000145.1 GCA_024693915.1 Treponema sp. | reverse complement strand
TCTTGTGCAAATCAACGCCAATAAAAAATGTCATGATGACCTCCGTTTGATTCTATCGCGGAAAGTCTGATCGGTAGTGTGTTCCAATCTCCCATTCAGTCTCTAGGACTATAGTATGATGCGGCAAAAGCTCTTCATTCTCCTTTCCAAGGATCTGTGTCCTTATTAACTAATGACGAACTGCTGCCTGGTTTCCGCTGAATCGCTTCAGCGTATCACATTACCGCTTGTTCGTTTACCTTTTTATCATGCCTCCTTTATATAAATAAAAGCACTCTACAAAAATTTTACCATACAGTAGTTTTTTTTTCAATCTGTATGCTCATAGAGGAATGTAAGTGCGTTACTGCCTGTGAAAACTTCTATACACAAAGCAAAGGCAGGTTCGTAAAGAAAGTTTTTCCATTTACAAATAAAACTTCATACCAGCATTCCTTAAAGCATAAATTTATATAAAAAAACTTTTTTTTCTTGTTTCTATTGACAGAAACAAATATTATATGTTACTATCTGTAGTAACAAAAGAGCAAATGCTCTTACTTAGAGAGGTAACAAAATGGAAAAAAGAGAATTAAAAAGCACAGAAAAAAAAGGAATCAGTCTTCAGGACCTGCTTCTTACAGCCGTTCTGCTTGCAGCAGGTGCGGTTTTAAAATTTTTTGCGGGAACATTTATCAACTTTTTTGGTATGAAACCAAATTTCATCATCGCAATGTACTGCATGGCAATTGTTCTGATTCAGCCAAAAATCTACTACAGTCTGATTATTGGAATTATTGCCGGAGCAATCTGCCAGTTCTTCCCTGGAGCTCCTTACCTGAACTTTGCTTCAGAAGCAGCCGGCGCCCTTGCAATGGGATTGTTAATTTTAATTCCTGCTAAATCAAAGGGATTAAAAATTGCTCTTTCTGCAATCTGCACCTTTGTAAGCACAGTAATTTCCGGCGGACTTTACACAGTTCTCCTCTTTGTATTCATCAAATCAGATCCTTCTGCAATGGCAGCCTATGTTCCAATCGTTCTTGGAACTGCAAGCTTAAATGCAATCATCGTTGGCGCACTTTACCTTCCACTGATGAAGGCCCTTAAAAAAGAAATTGTAACTTCACAGGCAAGCGCTGAAAAAGAGGCAGAGTAAAAAAAACTTTTGATAACCTGAAATTCGAGTTATTTAAACCAAAATAAAAATTGGCCTAGGCTCATGTTTCGACAAAAAAACATTCAGTATAAGGAAAGCATAATGATTGAAATACAGGAACTGACATTCAAATATTCAGGAGCAGAAAAAAATGCACTGGAAAACATAAGCCTGAATATTGAAAAGGGCGGCTTTGTGGGAATCATCGGAGAATCAGGAGCAGGAAAAACAACTCTTTTGAACTGCATAAACGGCCTGATTCCCCACCACTACAGCGGAGATTTTTACGGAAGCGTAAAAGTAGACGGTCTGGACACTTTTGAAAGCAATGCAGGAAAACTGGCCCTCAAAGTTGGTTCCGTATTTCAGGATATAGAAAGCCAGCTGACCGGGTATTTTGTAGAAGACGAAATTCTTTTTGGTCTGGAAAACTTTGGCGTTGCGGCCGATCAGATTGAAAAGAGAATTTGTGGCGCCCTTGAAACCCTGGGAATTTCTGAACTGCGCCACAGAGAACTTTCCACCTTAAGCGGCGGACAAAAACAGAAGGTAATTTTTGCCGCAATTCTTGCCCTTGAACCAGAAATTCTGATTCTGGATGAGCCGACAGGAGAACTGGACCCGGCTTCCTCCGTTCAAATTTTTACCCTCCTAAAAAAACTGAACGAAGAAAAGGGAATAACAATCGTAATCGCAGAGCAGAAAATTATGCTTTTGTGCGAATATGTAAAAAAACTTCTTGTACTTGAAAAAGGAAAGTGCGTTCACTACGGCGAAATCCGAAGCACCCTGACCCACCAGATAGAAATGGAAAAAGCTGGAATCAACTGCCCGCGAGTACTAACCCTGACCGGAAAAATGCTCAAAGAAGGACTTGCCCCTGCAGGCACAAAAGAAGAGGACAGAATCTGCCTGAATCCAAGGGAAACCGCAGCTTTCATAAACAAAACCCTTGGAAGAAATGCCAGCATTGAAAATGAAGCTGAAGATGAAAACGCAGAAAAGTCAGAAAAAAACGGGGACAAAGCAATTTCCACCTGCTCAGAATATGCGGAAAATGCAGACCAAACACAAAGTGCGGCTGAAATTTTACCTTCTTCCGGCATGAATCAAAATTCATCGGAAGAGGAAAAGGAAATCCAGCTTGAATTCAAAAATGTTTCTTTTTCCTACAACGAAACCGCAAATGTAAAAGACTTAAACGTAAAAATAAGAAAAGGTGATTTTATTTCAATAATCGGTTCAAACGGAGCCGGAAAATCCACCTTCTCTAAACTCTGCAACGGACTTTTAAAAGCTTCAAGCGGCGATGTAGAAGTACTGGGGCAAAGCACAAAAAAACAGAAGGTAAGCAGTCTTGCAAAACACATAGGATTTCTTTTTCAGAATCCGGACAGACAGATTTGCTGCACTACAGTACGCCAGGAAATTGCCTTTAGCCTTAAAAACAACAAAATTCCTGAAAAAGAAATTGAAGAAAGAGTAGAAAAAACTCTGAAAGAATTCGGCTTTGACCCGGACACAGAACCTTTTAACATGAGCCGAGGCCAGAGACAGCGCCTTTGCCTTGCCTGCCTGATTGCCCTGAACCCGGAAATTCTGATTCTGGACGAACCAACCACCGGCCTTGATTACCGGGAGTGTATGGAAGTAATGGAAAAAATCAGACAGCTGAACCAGAAGGGAACAACTGTAATCATGGTCTGCCACGATATGGAAGTTGTCCTTGATTTTGCAAAAACGATTATCGTAATGAACAGAGGCCAAATCCTCTGCCAGGGCGAAACAAGGGCGGTGCTAAGTGACAAGGGCCTTTTAAAAAATGCCAGACTTCTTGCTCCACAGATTGCCCAGGTTTCTTTCCTTTTGGGAAAAGATTTTGACGGCATTTTTACAGATGACGAAATGATTCAGAAAATAAGGGAAATAAAAAAATGAAAGGATTTTTAGACTATTTACCAGGAAACTCAATTCTGCACAAACTTCACCCTCTTATAAAAATTTTTGCTTCAATTCTTATTTGTGCAGCCGCTTTTTCTTCATCAAACTATTTTTACCTTCTGGGAATAATTTTATTTAATCTATGTCTGGGGCTTGCAGGTAATTTTTCAAATATAGAAAGCGAAAACAGCCTCACAAGAAACAGGGCCAAAAGCAACGGCTTATTTATGCGCACTCTGGGAATTTTAAAAGGACTTGTAAAAATGTCACTTTTCCTTTTTATCCTTCAGATTCTTGTAATCAGAAGCGGAAATGCCCTTTTTACTTTCAAAAGCCTTGTAATAACAGACCAGGGAATTCAGAAAGCCCTGCTTCTGGTTCTGCGCCTGATAGGAGCAACTCTGCCCCTTTCCATTTTGATTTCAGTAACAAACCTGAATGACCTTTCAAATACCATGGTAAAATACCTGCACATTCCCTACAAATACACATTTACTTTTACCAGCGCCATCCGCTTTATTCCAATTTTTTCTTCAGAAATGAGCGGAATTATTGAGTCCCAGAAAGCCAGGGGAATTGATTTTGATGTAAAAAATCCCTTCAAAAAGTTTTCTATGATTCTTCCACTCTGCTTTCCACTTTTGATTTCTTCTGTAAGAAAAATTGATTCCACAGCCACAGCCGCAGAGCTCCGGGGTTTTTACCAGAGAACACGGCAGAGCTGCACAAAAAGCTACAAACTTCATTTTATCGATTTTGCCTTTGTTCTGCTCACAGGCGCTCTGCTGGCCGGAGCAATTATCCTTTAACATTACGCAAGCAGGGCGTACATCGCTTCGCTCGTGCCTTCGGAGCGGGCTCTTACTAATTGTTGCGAAAGCAACAACCTTAAGCCCGCAGTGGGGGTAGCGGACAAGACCGGAGCGGCAGTATCAAATGATAGCCTAAAATCTTCTTTCGAAGATTTTTTAACGGCTTTCCATTCATCAGAGGCTGCCAGCAGCCTCACTCAGGGGGAGACTTCCCCCACCCAAAAAACTGACCTGCATACACCCTGACCAGCACACACCACTGGCCTGCATATCCTTGTATTAGCCCTCAAAAAATGATAAATTCATGTTAAATTTTTCAAAAAAGAGGACAAAAATGGAAGTTATTCAGAGTTTCACAATAGATCACACCCACTTGAAACCGGGAATCTATATTTCACGGGAAGATAAAGGCTTTACCACCTACGACCTCAGAATCACCGAACCAAACAAAGAGCCAGCCATCGCACCTTCCGCTATTCACAGCATTGAGCACCTGATGGCAACCTGGTTCAGAAATTCCGAAGTAAAAGAGGATGTTGTTTACGTTGGTCCAATGGGCTGTCTTACCGGAATGTACATAATTATGACCGGCTCTTACAGCGTGGAAGATATGCGCAGCCTTACAATCCGCTGTCTGGAATGGATCCTGACACAAAATGAAGTTCCGGCAACAAGACCGGAAGCCTGCGGAAATTATCTTTTGCACGACCTTCCAATGTGCAAGTGGGAATGCCAGCGCTATCTTGACCGCTTAAAAAACGATTTTCACTGCGAATACACAAAACTTCAGGTAAAACTGGACGACGGAAAAGTTTTTGCAGACGCCTAAAAAAATCATAAGGAGGGGGAAGTCTCCCCCCGCTCTTATCGGAAATCCGTTAAAAATCGAGCTGCAACAGCAGGTCGATTTAGGATTCTCCACCAAAATGCGTCCAGGCAGGCTATGCCTGACTGTACCCTCTCTCCTAGGGGCTCCGCGACAAAGTCGCTCCGCCCCTAAAACCCCGCATTTCCCAGAATTATATTGTTTTTGCCGATGCGGAAATATTTGCCGACATTTAGCAGCGAACACCTTTCTCCAATACCCCGCTTTTTCAGACAGATACTTGCTGGCCCGCAGAATTTTTGCTGACTTCAGCAGACCCGCTTTTTGTCAGTTTTTTTAATTCTGCAAAAGTCCCAGGGGAATAAAAGCCGCCGCTACCGCAAAAATCAGGGCCGGAAGAAAATTGGCTACCTTTATTTTGAATTTTCCGTCAGCGATAATATTTACACCCACGCAAAGAATCAGAACAGAGCCCACAAGAGAAAGGTTATCCATGGCTTTATCTGTTAAAACCGGAAGGAGCAGGCGGGAAAAAAGTGTAATGGCTCCCTGAAAAATAACTACTGGAATAGCAGAAAAAATTGCACCTTTTCCATTTGTTGCGGTCATGGCAATAATTATCACAAAGTCCATTATGGATTTTGTAAGAAGAATTGAATAATCTCCCTTTGTTCCGTCCATAATTGACCCCGCAACAGCCATTGCTCCAACGCAGACTGTAAGGGAGGCAGTAACAAAACCGTTTACAAAAGTTGCATCTTTTTCGCTGCCTGATTTTCTTTTTAGCCATTCGCCAAATTTTTCAAGTTTTGCATCTATATCAATTAATTCGCCTATAATGCCGCCCAAAACAAGGGCAAAAATGATTACATAAGTTCCTCGGGTTGTAAAAGCCGTAGGCTGTAACCCTTCAAGAGGGACACCTGCAATCTGGCTGGCCCCGGAAGCATCCGGATTTACGGCAGGGATAAGAACAAGCATTTTTGAAACAATTCCAGAAAGGCTCATTGCCACAACGCTCAAACCGATTGCCACGCTGATAATTTTCTGAATGCTTTCCTTTAAGAATCGGCCTGCCACAAGCCCCAAAAGTCCGCCTGCCACAATAGCAGAGCCATTTATAATTGTTCCAAGACCTATCATATTACACCGCAGAAATAAAAGTTTTGGGAATTATAGTGAAATTCAAATAAATAGTCTTCCGACAAAGAAATGTAAAACTGCGGACTAGTATTACCTTTTGCCGGCATCCTTTTCCAGCAAAAAAAAAAGGCGGCCTTCTATAAAAGAAAGCCGCCCTGGTTATTAATCAGCTAATTTATTTTGAAAGCAAATTATTCAAACTCTTTACAAAGTTTGCAGGTTCCTTAAGCTCAACACCGGCAATCAAAAGAGCCTGGTCAAGCAAAACTTCAGCTGCATCTGCAACAAATGCATCGTCAGAACTGTCCCGAACCTTTGCAAGAATTGGATGGTCGCCGTTTACTTCCAGAATTGGCTTCATTTCAGGTCCAGGCTGTCCCATTGCCTTCATCATCTGAACCATCTGCCAGCTTGGATCGTTTTCGTCAACCACGATACAAGAAGGATTTTCACCGCTCAAAGTCTTAGAAAGTTTTACTTCCTTTACCTTGTCGCCAAGAGCCTTAGCCAGTTTTTCTGTTACAGGCTTGAACTCTTCTTCCTTCTTTTTAGCTTCTTCTTTATCAACACCAAGGTCTTCGTCACTGCCGCTGCGGTTTACAGCCTTAAGTTCCCAGTCCTTGTATTTTCCGTAGCCACCAATAACGATTTCGTCTATATCATCGTCCAGAACAAGAACTTCAAATCCCTTGTTTACATAAGCCTTGAGCAATGGGTTTGCCCTCATGTTCTTTTCATCGCTGCCAGTAATGTAGTAGATTGCCTTCTGCTCTGGCTTCATGCGGCTTGCATAGTCAGCAAAGCTTGTGTAATTTCCGTCACCAGTTCCGCTTGCATCAGTAGACTTAAAGCGAACGATTTCTGCAATTTCATCACGGTTTGCATAGTCAGAATAAAGACCTTCCTTCATAGGGCGGTTGTAATTCTTTACAAACTTGTTCCACTTTTCAATTGCTTTTTTATCCTCATCTGTTCGGGCACTTTCTTCAACTTTCTTAGCCTTGTCAGCAGATTCGCCCATCTTCTTGAATTCGCTTAAAAGTTTCTTTACAGAAGCACTCTTGATATTTTCAAGAATTCTGTTCTGCTGCAAGATTTCTCGGCTTACATTCAGTGGCAAATCTTCGCTGTCGATTACACCGCGAACAAAACGCAGGTATGCAGGCAAAAGTTCACGGTCGTCATCAGTGATGAAAACGCGTTTTACATAGAGTTTTACACCGCTCTTGTAGTCAGCCTGGTACATATCAAAAGGAGCAGTCTGTGGAACATAGAACAAAGTTGTGTATTCCTGAGTG
>JAILKG010000144.1 GCA_024693915.1 Treponema sp. | reverse complement strand
TCTTGTGCAAATCAACGCCAATAAAAAATGTCATGATGACCTCCGTTTGATTCTATCGCGGAAAGTCTGATCGGTAGTGTGTTCCAATCTCCCATTCAGTCTCTAGGACTATAGTATGATGCGGCAAAAGCTCTTCATTCTTCTAACCAAGGATCTGTGTCCTTACTAAACATGACGAACTGATGCCTGGGTTCCGCTGAATCGTTTCAGCGTATCACATTACCGCTTGTTCGTTTACCTTTTTATCATGCCTCCTAGATGTTGAATCTGATATATATAAAAAGCTTATCTCTGTACTTAGAAAAATAGATTCGACATATATTTTTCTTCTCAATCTAGATTTGATTTCTGGCAAAGTGTTAGTGCCAGGCGATTTTGACCATTCTACTGGCACTAACATTAAAACATTTCACAAACTTACACTATATTATTAATATAAATAATATATCACCACTATTTCAATTGGAGGCTATATGGAAATCTTAACAAAAGAATGGAAATCTTACATCGAATCAATGAAAAGCGCTCTTGCAGAAGACAAGGACTGGCAGGAAGAACTTGACCTTTGCCTTGAACGAGCAGAAGATGCCAAGAATGGCGATGAAGAAGCTCTGGTTGATCTGGCCGTTTACAAAATGAACCATGGCATCGATTTTGAAGAGTGCCTTTCTTTCGTTAAAGAAAAAGCTGGTCTGAATGATGTATACGCACTTACGCAGTTGGGCTTCCTTTACTGTATGGGCGTTTACAATTCCTTTGATGATTCAAAAAAGAACATTATCGATATTGAAGATTCAACAAACGAAGAAAAATCCAACTTATACTTTGATAAAGCTGCTGAACTTGGCAGTGTGCAGGCAATGGCAACTCTGGTAAATCACATCTGGATTTACGGTCGCAATCAGAATAAAGAAATTTCTGAAAAAGAAGATTCTTTTAAGCTTACAGCAGCCGATTTTACTAAGGCCGAAAATCTCGCATTAAAAGCCATCCACATCTACGAAAATAACAACGAAGAATGTGATGTCTCTGATTCTATCATTGCCCTCCTCATGGGCTGGCTTTCTGATTTGTATGCCTCAAAAAATCCTGCCTCAACAATTTACAGCGAAGAAAAAACCCAATACTGGAAAAATCGTTCCGACGAACTCTCTGAGAAGCTGAAAGAAAGCGGCGAAAAAAAATAGTTTTCCTTGCAGGCAGATAAAAAGGTTTAAAATATCTTCCATAATTTTCACAATGGCCAGAAAATCAACATTCTAATGTCCAATTCAAGAAAATAAAAGTCAATCACAACTGAAAAAAGCTTGCCGTTTCTAGAAGGATAGCCGACTGCACAGCTGACGATAGTTCTGATTATACTGCTGGACTTCTGACGATACTTCTGATGATATCGTTGCACGGCTGACGATACTTCTGATAATACTGCTGCACTTCTGACGGAACTGCTGGACTTGTAGAACTACAGCTATGCTTTGCATGAAGCCAGATTCAGGTATATACTAGCTTCAGGAAGTTTATATGATTGCCCTGATAGTTGCCCGCTCAAAAAATAATGTAATCGGAAAAAATGGCCGCATTCCATGGCAAATTCCCGGGGAGCTGGCACAATTTAAAGAACTCACCACAGGTAACATTGTCATTATGGGCCGCAAAACTTATGAAGAAATTGGCCATCCCCTACCAGGCAGAAAGACAATCGTCATTTCAACTACAAAAAAGTTTGAGGGCCCCAACCTTACCACAGCGGCCAGCGTAAAAGAAGCCATGGAAAGAGCAAAAAACGGCTTTGCCAGCCCGGAACAGAATATCTACATTGCAGGCGGTTATGGCGTTTATAAAGAAGCCCTGCCCTTTGTAAAAGTTATGTATATAACTGAAATTGATTTAACTGTAAAAGATGGAGACACTTATTTTCCAGACTTTGATGAAAAAGATTTTGAAATAACAAGCGGTAAAAAAAGTGGAGATAAAATTAAGTTCACACGAAGGGTATATACGCGCAAGGGCGTGTAGCGGTGGCGAAGCCAGCGACCGCAGGGAACATTGACTAAAAACCTGTAAAAGGCTCAGGTGGAAGTTTTTGAGCGACTTCCCCCGAAAAGACATGCAGTGAAGAAAAATGCCGAAAAAAACAAACAAGGCGCAGCCCCGGAAGGCTTTGAGCCAATCTTTCGGCAGGCCATTCAGCAAGGAAAAAGAAAGACCGGTTAAAAGTTATCACAGCGCGCCCCGGAAGGCTTTGAGCGAATACACAGACACCCCATGCCACAAAGCAGAAAAACTAAGTGACCGAGGACGCCGAGGGTTACCGAGCCGCGGAAGGCCCGACATTGCAGGCAACAAAGTTGACTGCAATGATGCGCCCAAATAGTTCAATATTTTACTAATTTCTTCTATTTATATAAACTTTACCGCAGTTCCATAAGCCACAACTTCGGCTGCTCCCTGCATTACCGCGGAAGATCCGTAATGCAGACCAACAACTGCATCTGCGCCAAGAGCGGTAGCTTCGTCCACCATTCGTTTGGTTGCAATCTGACGGGCCTCGTTTAACATTTCCGTATACCCTGCAATTTCCCCGCCCACCAGAGTTTTTAGCGCAGCCATAAAATCCCGTCCCATATTCTTTGACTGAACAATTGTTCCCTTTACCATTCCCAGAACTTCAAAGTTTTTCCCAGGAATTGAATCAATACTTACAAGCAGCATTTTATCCCCCTAATATTTTCTGGCTTCATATTCTTCGCCACTATTAATTTCTTTTAACCTAAGAAAGAGTACAACCACTGTTCCGCTAATTACTGCCAGAGCAATTATAATTGGAATTAACATAGCAAGGAGAGGAGCTGATTTTGAAAAAACTGAATAGATCAAAAATCCCAGAATCATGAGCATAAAAGAACAGAAAATTGCAGCACCTGCCACAGCGCCTTTTTTCTTTTTACGATTTATGTCCTCTTTTTGAATATCTGCAAACTTGGTTCCCTCCATTTCCATTTTCTCCATCTTTAATAGATACTTCCGGGCATCCAGATTATTTATATCAAACTGCTCATTGCGCAACTCCTGACAAAGCTCCTTTATAACCTTGATTGACTCTTCCTCTTTTTCAATTTTTTCAATCTGACCGGCCATACACTGTTCAAAACTTAAGATCCCATTTTGAAGAAGCCGGATTTCTTCAATAGGAACAGAAAGCTTTCTAAGAAGCTTGATTTTTTCCAGTGTACGCACATCTTCCAAAGAATATTCCCGGTAATCATTCTGAGGATTACGACTAGGATTTAAAAGTCCCTGATCCTCGTAAAAGCGGATATTTTTTTTTGTGATTCCGACCTCTTCTTCTACCTGATAAATTTTCATTCTTTAATTTTACCATATTTTTTCCAAAGCACTATCGCAAAACAAAGTAAAGCCCCGGCAAAAATATAAATTAAAAACTCCAAAAAAATTGCATTTACCTTGTATAAAGAAAGCACGGCAACTACCCCATCTACCAGCATGTGCAGAAAAATCGCCAGAGGAAAGAAAAAAAACTTGCCTTTATTTTTTGCTCCAAACCATACCAAAATTGAAAGTGAAATATGAATTGCCAAAGCCGGAATTCTTTCTACCAGCCCCGCAAGATAAAAAAGTGGATTAGCACTTTTTAAGGTTTTAAATATCTGCTCCATGGACTCCACTGTAGAGGCGCCTGCATTTTTTGTAACAAGTTCCGTATTTCCTGTATTAATAAGAATTGCAAAAACAAGATTTGTAAGTCCTGCTACCAAAAGAAGATAAAAGGCTTCAAAAGCTCCGTGTCCAGCTCCAAACATAAGAACATTGCTGTCATCATCCTGAGATTTTTTTAAGACAGTTTTGAAGGCAATAAAACGGCCACTTTCTTCGAACAAGCCTGCCATAAAACCTCCGTATAGCCCGTACAAAAGAGGTTTTGCCATAAGAGCCTGGCCCCGCCCGCCTGCAAGAATAACAGAATGAAAAATTCCTTCAAGAACAAGGGCAAAAATAACAAAAGTAAGACAGCCAATAAAAAAAGTTACTTTTTTCCCGCCAAATTTCCTTTGCATAAAAAGGAATAATACCGCTGGAATTATAAAGGCTGCCACAAGGGAAATTCCATTTGTTACAAAACTTAAAAGGGGAACCTTTTGGGCGGTCAAATCCAGACCCGCTATACCCTGACCAGATATATCCAAACCCGCTATACCCTGACCGGTTACATCCAGACCAGGCATAGTCACATCATTCATATACGCACCTCCTTATATTTCTGTCCTAATTATAAGGATTCCACTAAGTGGAAGGTCAAGTTTTTTTTTAAATTTTTTGGTTTTTAAAATTTTACCGGCTGAAATGCCTGAACTTACCGCATACATATAGGCACAAGCAACTTTGCAAAAGGTTGATAACATATATACATGTGGGCTCAAACCTCTCTGGAACTGATAGTTACCATATAATATGAGTATTACCCGCCCCGACGGAATTTTCCGCCGCCTTTCAAGCCGGGATAGTTATATAGTTATTATGGAAGAAACTGCTTAGAATATAATTCAAACCGCCGTAAATAGGCTAACTCAAGCCCCGTAAACCATCATTTACACTACACGGGGCCGCCAAACGCGCCCACAAGCCGCCGAGTGTTAAGCCACAGCTCCATAACAAGTCACAATGCCACAGAGCACGAACCGAGTAACAGGCCTTAAACTCTGTCTAAACCAGTAATTTCAGGTATTTTTTATTCTCGTACATCTCTTTGTCAGCCCGCTCAAATATTTCAGAAACAAGGCCGTCATTTTCAGCATTGTATTCAGCCATACCTGCTGCCAAAATAACGCCGGTATCAGTCTTTTTAAACTCAATTACCTGACTGCGCAATTTATTCATAAGATCATGCCTTGCAGAATAATCGTCCCCGCAAAGATAAACAACAAACTCATCACCACCCACTCTGAATACAGGACTGTGAACAAAAATATCGCACAAAAGTTTTGCAGAAGAACGAATATATTCGTCCCCCACCGCATGTCCTCTGGTATCATTTATCAACTTCAGATTATTTGAATCACATACAACAAGAGCGAAGTTCAAGAAATTCTGGCCATTATCCATGCTTCCCTGAACAGAAGCTTCCAGCTCCATATATGCAGTCTTGTTTTTAACGCCAGTAAGTTCGTCTCGCCTGGCAAGTTCTTTTTCAGTTTTAAGCTCCTTTATGTGCTCATTTTCCTTTTTTACCTCGGCATCAATATTTTCAACACCGATAATAAAATGTGAGCCGTCACTGCTCTTTCTAACCGTCATTCTGGTATACTGAGCCTTTCCAGAAACCATCATCCGGTAATTTATACTGCAAGCTCTGTGTGTTTCCATAGTAGAAATCATGTTGTCTTTTTTTATAAAGTCTGCCAGTTTCTTTTTATCTTCTTTATGAATAATTTTAGGAATAATAAAAAGTGACTCGCTGTAAAAATCATCACCGGAACTATTGATTTCCAGCTGACCGTATGTATCATTGGTATGATAGCACACATAAGAAGAATCTTTTACACTTACATAGTAGATTACATCGTAGATAGAAGCCAGACTTTCCGCAATCTGACCGAATGTAATAGTCTGCTTCTGATTTTCTTTCTGCTTTTTTTCAGTCCTCAGTTCATCTTCAATATCTTTTTCATAAAAGATAAGATACTGACCATTATTTTCCCGCATCACAGTAAACAGAAAGAATCTTGGTTCATTATCAATCAAAACCCTGTATTTAAAAGAAAATGAACGCCTGCCTTCAAGATTTTTCAGCATTGCTTCTTTGTTGTAAAAAGACTTTGCATATTCCCAGTCAGCAGGATAAATACAGCTTTCAATACTAGCCAGAGCTTCCTTAAAAAAATCTTTTCCAGTTGCAACCGCATCCAGAGTCATATATTTTTGACTTTTGGAAAAAGTAAGATATTCCCCTGATTCAATGTCTATGTAGAAAATTGCTTCATAATCTTCCGCCATTGTAGAAGCAATATGGTCATGCACTTCCTTTTCTTTCTTTTCATTTACCTGCACAAAGGAATGAATCAGGCTTATTCCAATCATAAGACCTGTGGCATAAAAAGGAAAAAGGGCATTAATAATCTGAAAGGTAAGAAATGTTCCCAGAACAAGGCTTGTTAAAGCTACAACAATACATCTTATTTTCTGGCTTCCAGTGCTCTTAAGGGCAACAACCAGCATATAGATGGTGATTACAGTATAAAAAGCAATCTGCAAAAGGAATAAAATGTTCCTGCCAACTCCCCCGATATACCCCCTTTCCTGGTTATAGGAAAACATAAAATGGAAATACCGGTTAAGGATCAGACAAACCAGCCCAATTAAAAACAGCAGCCAGACCACATGGTTAAGAAGTCCACTGCGGCGGCCACTTTTGTCCAGATAGGCAACCATATATCGGGTCCATGTTAGCATAGTTAAAAGCATGAAGAGAAAATAAAAAACAGTTAAATAATAGATGAATGGGAAAAAGGCTTCTACTTCCTTGCGTTCGTACAAAATTCCCCAGCACATATCCACAATAAAGTAACAGCAGGAGGCAAGCAAAAACCAATTGTACCGAACATGAGCCAGTTTCTGTTTATCCGCTTTTCTGGAATTAAATCCGTATTTCGTGAACAATTCCCAGTTCTGTATTAAATTCAATATCAGAACTGCGGCTGGGGTTATCGCGTATAACATTCGGGGTTAAAACCTCCATAAATACAGTCTTTTACAAAAATTCAATGCCTCTTTTTAAAATACCCTATAAGAAATTATACCATAATATTTCTTTTTAAAAAAAAATTATTTACTTTTTTAAGTATTTTTTTAATTTCAAATGCCCCTTCCCAGCCATTTTTTTATCCAGGAGGGGGAAGACTCCCCCTCGCTCCCAAGCAGGACGCTACTCACATCTCCCCTGCAAGCAATGTCGATGTGTTCCGCTCCCCTGCTTGTCCGCTACCCCCTCCAGCGGGGGCTTCCCCCGCAACGCCCCCAATTTTCTTCTTTTCTAAAAAAAGATTGGCTCTGCGCAAAAGCCAAGGACATAAAAAAAGCGGTTCCGAAGAACCGCCTTTTGTTTAAGAGTTATGATTTAATTACTCTTCGATTACATCTGCTTCTTTATAAGTAGAAGCGATTTCCCATGAACCTTCAAGTGTTTTATCTTTAGGAATACGTGCATAAACAGCAAGCTTTTTCTGAGAATTTTTGTTAAATTTTACACCTGTTGTATCAGCAAAGTCTTCTTCTGCACCAGCTTTTTCAAGAGTATTACCACTTTCAAGAATTTTGTCTGAATAAGCGGAATAATCCATATTTTCATAGTCAGAATCTTTTGTAATTGTCTTTGCCTCTTCATCAGTAATATTCAATATAGCAAAATCAAATGAACCATCGTTAAGAGCTTTGTAGAAAACATAAACAGACCAGTTACCGTCAGCATCAGGTTCTATACTTGAGATCTTACTTGACTTTTTTAAAGGCACAATTTCAATCTCGCTTGGCTCTCCTTCTGCTGCATTAGTTTTTGCACCAAAGTTACTTGCTTTGATATCGGTAACGTTTGAATATTTCGAAACATAAAAATTGGTATTCTCTTTGTCCGGATTAAGACCAATAAGATAGAACTCTCGTTTTTCACCGTCTTCTTTCAAATTGAAGATAACACCCATTTTACTTGTACCAAAAGTTGCAGGTTTATCTGCATTGTTAAAAGTAACTTTAACAAGTGCTCCAGCATGTTTTAATGTAGTTGTTTTGTAGGCACGATATTCATCACCAGTTTCATTAGTAAATGAAACTGTATATTTTTTTCCAGAACCTGTGATTGCTTTTTCTGTATCATCATCATCACCAGCACCACAACCAACAAAAGCTAATGCAGCAACAAGAGCAGCTGCGCCCAACAAGATTTTTTTTGTCATTTTCATAGTTGAAAACTCCTCATTTTTTTGGTGCACTGCCAGCGCACTGTGCCAAAGCAAAGAAGCTGCGTGTACCATATTTTGCATTTTGACCGCACTAAAGTGCAGTTTGCGTTCAAACAAAACGTTGGTTTTATTGCCCCTCGCTAGACAAAAAAAAGAGCTATATTTTAACTTTATAAATAGAAGAAAAGGATAAATTTATGACTTACGGTTATATAAGAGTTTCAAGCAATAAACAGACAACAGAAAATCAGCGTTTTGAAATAAACGAATTCTGTAAAAGAAACAAACTGAATGTTGACGGCTGGATTGAAGAGACAATCAGCGGAACAAAAAATTACGACAAAAGAAAACTTGGTAAACTTCTGGAGCATCTTGTCCCCGGAGATTTAATAATCTGTTCAGAACTTTCAAGACTGGGCAGAAGCCTTTTTATGATTATGGAAATTTTAAACATCTGCATGAAAAAAGAATGCAAAGTGTGGACTATAAAAGATAACTACAGGCTTGGTGATGATATTCAAAGCAAAGTTCTGGCTTTTGCCTTTGGTCTTAGTGCAGAAATTGAAAGAAATTTAATAAGTCAGCGCACAAAAGAGGCCTTGCAGCTCAGAAAAAACAACGGAGTTAAGCTTGGCCGAAAAACTGGCAGCAGAAATTCACGACCAAACAAAATCTGCCAGAAAAATCATGAACTGATTATAAGACAGTTACAAAATGGCATCTCAATTCCAAAAATTGCTTCTTCACTTAAAGTTGCAAAAGGAACTTTATACCGCTATCTTGCATACACTCATATTCGACTTCCTCAGGAAAAGAAAAACGATTCCTGGAAACGAGGAATTTATTAAGCCAAATTTAGCCTTTATTATGGTAATAAAATAAGCCGATGGTGGATGACATAAGCAAAAGTTTATTTATTTGAAAAAAAACAACTTATAAAAAACTGCCCAGCCTGGGTGACGACTATAAAATTCTTATTTTTTTTGAAAAAAAAACAACTTATAAAAAAATTGTTATTTGCTTGATAATTTTAAAATTATGTAATACAATTTCCCTAGTGTTTAAATAAAACCAACGTTTTGTTTGAACGCAAACTGCACTTTAGTGCGGTCAAAATGCAAAATATGGTACACGCAGCTTCTTTGCTTTTGCACAGGGCGCTGGCAGTGCATCAAAAAAATGAGGAGTTTTCTACTATGAAAATGACAAAAAAAATCTTGTTGGGCGCAGCTGCTCTTGTTGCTGCATTGGCTTTTGTTGGTTGTGGTGCTAAAGACGATGATACAAATCTTGTTGATATCACAGGTAAAGGAAACAGCTACGCAATCGACTTTACAAACGAAACAGATGCTGCTATGCGCGGTTACAAACCAACAGCTTTGAAACATGCCGGTGGTCTTGTAAAAATCACTATCGACGAATCATCTTCAGACCCTTCTACACCAGTAAAAGCTGGTGGTGTAATGGGCTTCATCTTTGACCTTAAGGACAATGCTGATAACAAAGATGCAAAAGACTTCTTTATCATTGGTGTAAGAAAAGGCGGATATTATGTTTCTAAATTCACAGGTGTTACAAATCTTCAGGCTTATAACTTTGGTTATTCTAACAAAGAAGATAACACAAAAGCAGACGGAACTGTAGAAAAAGAATATAAAGAAGCATTCCAGGCAATCACTCTTCCAACTGATGCCAATGGAAACCCATATGTATATGTTTACGCATTTGGTAACAATGATGGTTCTTTCAGCTGGAAAATTCTTAATGCCTCTGCAACAGAAAAAGTAAAGAGCCTTTCTGACAAAGAATTCTCAAATCTTGACTTCACAAGCGATATGATTCTTGCAGAAGGAACAATCCCTGCAGAAGACACAGGATATGACAAGCAGACACAGAACAAGCTTGCAGTATATGCTAACGTTTACGCTCAGGGAACTCTCATCGGTAACTGGGACTTTGTTGGTACATACAAAGAAGCAGAAATCGATGAATAATTTTAGCTTAGTCTAAACACAAAGGCGGTTCTTCGGAACCGCTTTTTTTATGCCCTGCATATCTTAAATCAGCTTACTAGTAAAGCCAGATTGTATATGGCCCCTGCTCTGTCCTGTAATCGCAGGTCAGTGTGTAACTGTCCTTTGCATCTCCGTTTTCGTCTATGTAACAAAGCTCGTATTTTTTGCCCTTGTCGGTTGCAAGAACCATTTTTCCGTTGTTTTCCAGACTGTAGAATGTGTATACAAACCTGCCGCTCTGCCATACATCAAAATATTTTAAGGCATTTTCGTTCATCAAAGTACGCATTTCCTGCTTAGTCGTAATATTTTTTAGCTTATCCGTAAATTCTTCAGAAATTCCGTAATAGGCAGCTGTATCTTTTACACTGTTGTTCCACAAGGCCTGCACTACTTCCCAGCAGTTATCAAAATAGTTTTCGTAATCAATATAGTTTACAATTTCTTCCAGCTGCCAGTCAGAAGCATACAAAAGCATCTGTCCCTTTGTAACCAGCTCCTTAGGGTTTGCCTTGTAACTGACCAGAATTTTTACATATGCCATATCCCTGTAAGTGTCGGAAGAAGGATCCGACAAAGCCCAGTCGTGGCTGAATTCAGGCAGAGTGATATCCGGATAAAACCATTTTGCATAGATAAAAAATGGTGTCCACCAGTTTACCGGCTGAGCCACCGCCAGCGGTCTTGTAGGATTTGCCTGATTATCCCAGGTGTTTATTCCAATCAGCTTGTCGTTATAAAAAAGTCCGCCACCTGAGTTTCCGCCGGAAATCCAGCTGGAATGCAGAATATTTGAACTTTCCGGCTTTTCGTAGCCTAAAAATTCTCCGCTGGTTTTAGCAGAACGTTTTGGATCTCCTACTCCAGGAAAACCGATTGCCTTTACCTTGTTATCCAGAAATGAAACCGTAAAAGGATTTTCCAGAGAAACATAAGGAAAATTGTTTCCCAGTTTTTTTGAAGTATCGATTTCCGGCTCTCCATTGGCCAGAACATTTACCCTGTCAGTTATCTGCAGAATTGCCCTGTCCCTGTACTGTGTCTGATAAAAATTATCCTCTACCAGAATTTTTGCAAGGTAGTACAAGCATACAGAATCGTCATTCTTTTTCAAATTTGAAATTTCCGGTGCTTCCACAAACATAAAAGTAGGAGAAACAGGAACTTCCACATATTTGATAGTATTTCCATCTGCACCATAAACCGGATTTCCCTGAGGATTCCTTTTTACCTCAATAATAGGTCGCTTAAAGGCGTCGGTTACGTGGGCATTAGAAAGAATCAAGCCGGTTTTTGTAACCACCACGCCAGTTCCCACATGCCTGTAATATGGAGTCTGACTGAGCACCTTTCCGCCTTTAAAATCAGGCTGATCGTTTGTTTCTGTGTAGCTGTAATCGTCAGAAAGGCCTTCCACCTCATACACTTTAAAGTAGCTGGAAAGCTTTACCACAGAAGCAACAGTATTTTCTGAAATGTAATCAGAACTTTTGCTGTCTGCATACATACCTGAAGTCAGCATGGAAGAAAAAGAAAAAATCATTACAAAAAGGAAAATTTTTCTTAAATGTGATAAAGCAGCTGATGATAAACCATTTGATTTTGAAGAAGCAGAATCTTCCATCTGCCTATATTTTTTTTCTGAAATCTTTTTCATTTTATTTTACATCCTCTGCCGAAAGGCTCTTTGCAATCATTTTTACCACATTGTGAACATAAGGCCTGTTCTGGCGGCTTGTAGTAAATTCAAGGCCCACAGTGGCATCTCCTTTTTTAAGGATTACCACATAATCCGGCATTTTTTCAGGATTTTTCTCCGGAGATTTTTCTGCAAACATTTCAAACAACTTTTCCCCGGATTTTTCAGCAAATTTTTCACCGAATTTATCTCCCTTTGCCTTTCCATACGCATCCCGTTCTCTTAAGCCTTCTTCTCCAGAAAGATTGCGGGCAAAGAAGGGATTATTAACGGCAGGATTTTTTGGAAGTTCATAAATTTTACAGCCGTTTACAGGACTAAAAGGCAGCTCCTGAAGGGCAAAATTTTCCGGAATAAATGGAGAAAAATCTATATCCATCAAAATCTGATCAGAAAATTCTGTGCGCTTTTTAGTAAAGGACTGCTTAGAAGCCTCTGAATTTTCAAAAAGAGATTCAATTGAAAGAGTCTGCTTATTTTTTTCAAAGGAAGCAGGAATTTTAAGGGAGATTTTTGCATTTTCAGAAGTAATTTTAATTCCCCTGTTGGAATCCAGCTGAATCAGGCATACCAGACAGATTGAAATTACCAGAAGCACAGCGGAAACCAGTCCCATTTTTTTTACCGGAAATTTGTAGTTTTCCTCATTTTCCTTATTTTTTGCCGCAGTTCTAAGAATAATAAAAACAATCAGGGCAAAAAGCACAAGTACAAAAATAAGAGGAATCAGAAGTTCCTGAATTTTATGCTGGGAAACAGAAAGATTCTTTCTTAAAAGAAGGTGAATCAAAGATTCTAAATAATAAATTGCAGGAATTACCAGGGCAGAAAGAGCCAGCTGCCAGTTTTTTTTAGCCTTTGTACTTAAAATTCCAGCAAGAGCACAAAGAGAAGAACAAAGTGCAATTCGTGTAAGCAGAATTACCACAACAAACTGCATGTTCAAAGAAGGAATGTTATAAAACTGGTTCAGGCAGATTGCAGCGGCAATTCCAATACCAGTAAAACCGCCGTAAATCAGGTTATCTACTTCTTCGTCAAATTCACGCAAACGGCCCACATAAAGCCAGAAAGCGGTATAAAAAGAAAGGGCTGCAATAAAAGCGTCTTTTACAAAAAATAAAGCCCTAAAATTTCCGCTTGCAAACATGGAAGAAATCAAAAAACGGTTAAAAACAGTCTGAAGGGCAAACTGAACAAAAAAACCGGCCAGAAAAGCGCTTGCCACATTTGAAAGTGGCTCATGCTTAATTGAATCCAGAAGCCAATAGCAGACCAGCCACAAAAAAGAAATCACTAGGGTTGTAAGCAGGGTTACAAGAGAGCCGGCAAGTGAAAAAGAATTTAACTGAATTTTTCCCAGAAAAATGTAGGCGCACAAAAAAAGCACCAGACAAAGACAGGCACTCACAATTCCAGTACGCAGAATGTTTTTTAAAAGCTTGTTCTCAGAAAACATAACAAACTCCTCCAGATTTTGAATTTTTAATGACACTATTATAGTAGAAAAAGTGCAAAATAAAAAGTGAGGGAAAAAGAAATAATAGGAACGAAAAATCCCTGCCCGGGATGCGGAAGGGGCTTTGGGCAAAATCCGGCGAAAATACGGCAATTACGAAAAAAAAAGAGCCTGCCCAAAGCCGTGGGGGTCACAAAGTGACCCCCACCGAGCGGCGGTTAGACCGCGAAGCCTGGAGCAAGCCCGTTGGAAGAGAAGCCGGCCCAAAAAAGGTGGCTAATCAAAATATTCCGTGGAAGAAAAGTTATTTTTTAAGGAAAAGTCCTGCGCAAGCTACAATCCAGCCTGCAAAAATCATGTAAGCACCAACATAGAGCGACTTGAAAACGTTTTCAGCGGCTTTTTTTCCAAGATTTACAGAACGAAGGAAGCTGGCACCGTCAGAATTGCACATCATGATGATTACGATAACAAAAGAAACAATAGAAACTGCAAGTGCGATTGGCTTGAGAATTGAAACTTTTGGAAGGAATGCAGCAACTACACCGCAAACTGCACCAACAAATACCAGAAGAGTGAAAATTTTAGCAGCTGTATCGCCGTCGCCTACCAGGTCAAAACCTGTATATCCGTGGGTTCCCAAAAATTTGAACTGAAAAATTGGAAGACAGAATCCAATTGCAGCAAGAAGCATACCAAGACCGTACACTAAACTTATCGAAGATGATTTTTTTGCCATTTTAAGGCCTCCTATTTTTTAATAAACTCTCATTTTTATTATTTTAACGGCAAAAGCCAACTTTCGCAAGAAAGAATTTCAGGCGGTGGCTCCCGTTTAAGACAAGGGCGCTGTTTTCTGAGACAGCAATAAGGGGCCTTGATGAATGGGGCGCTCCTGCCTTGGACAAGCCCTCCGTGGACTTTCAAACACCTTGAAAACATTTTTTTCAGGCGGTGGCTCTTCCCACAGGCCTTCCAGGGCCCGCCAGAGGCTCGGTCTCCGCTCCCTTCCCCTTCGGTTCAGTCCGCTCCGCCTTGTTTCGCGCACAGCGCTCACAACCCTTCCAGCCCTGCGCCAGGCCAGTTCGTAAAAGACAGCCTGTCTTCCCTGCGATCAGCCTTCCCCTGTCCCTTGACCTCCTGGCTACTTGTCTTTCCGGCAACCATTCTTCCCTGTGCCCAGTCTTCCCGGCCTGCTTTTCCAACGATTGAAAGAAACGGCAAATTGAGCTATAATTTATTGCAAAATTCCATAATAAGGAAGATAGAGGAATCTACAAATGCCAAAAATCGAAGTAAATGAAAAACTGTTTTTTAGTCTTCTTAAAGAAAAATACGACTACGATACACTTGAAAAAAAACTTACCTGCGCTAAAGCCGAACTGGACGAAAAACCAGACATGTCCATGGCTGAAAATGAACGCGTTATAAAAATCGAACTTAATGATACAAACCGTCCTGACCTCTGGTCCACAAACGGCGTTGCCCGCCAGCTTCGCCTGCACGACGGATTAAAAACAATCGACTACATGTCTCTTATGAGCAACAAGGGTAACGGCGACTACGAAGGTCGCGTTATCAATGTAGATCCAGCCCTCAAAGACATTCGTCCTTACATGGTTGCCTTCATGATTGCCGGAAAAGCAATCGACGATCCTATGCTCAAGGACATCATCCAGACTCAGGAAAAACTCTGCTGGAACTTTGGACGCAAACGAAAATCAATTTCCATGGGAGTTTACCGCATTGACCAGGTAAAATTCCCTGCAGAATACAAGGCAGTTGATCCGGATAAAACTTCTTTTGTTCCACTTGCCTGCGATGCACCAATGACCTGCCGCCAGATTCTTACAGAACATCCAAAAGGAAAGGATTTTGGCTGGATTATTCAGGATTTGCCAAAATTCCCTCTTCTTACAGATGCTACAGGCGAAGTTCTTTCTATGGCTCCTGTTATCAACTCTGCAACTCTTGGTGCAGTACAAGTTGGCGACAAAGATTTGATGGTAGAGCTTACCGGCGATAACATCGAAAACCTTCTTCTTTCTGCAAACATCGTTGCCTGCGACTTTGCTGATCAGGGCTACAAGATTAAGCCAATTCTTGTAAAACACCCATACGACACCGGACTTGGAAAAGATATTCTTGCTCCTTTCTACTTCCAGCCACAGACAAAGGCTCAGATCAAGAATATCAACAAGCTTTTGGGTTCTGATTTTACCGCAGACCAGATTCAGAAAGCCCTGGAAAGAATGGGAAATACAGTAAGCATCAGCGGAGAAGAAGTTACCCTTTCTCCAGCACCTTACCGCAACGACTTCCTCCACGAAGTTGACATCATCGAAGACGTAATGATTGGAAGCGACCTTGAAACATTCAAGCCTGCAAAACCAAACGATTTTACAATCGGACGACTTTTGCCAATCACACTTTTGAGCAGAAAAGCAAAAACTCTTATGGTTGGTCTTGGCTATCAGGAAATGATTTTTAACTATGTTGGTTCCAAAAAAGACTTTATAGACAACATGCTGATTGACGGCTCAAAAGTTATCGAAATTGCTAACCCAATGAGCGAAAACTACCAGTTTGTTCGTTCAGATATTCTTTCTTCACTTTTGCGGGCAGAAAGCAAGTCTGCAAACGCAATTTTCCCTCACAAAATCTGTGAAATTGGAAAAGTTGCTTACCTTTGCGACGAAGAAAACACAGGAACACGCACCCGCCAGGTTCTTGGCTTTATGACTTCCGGCGCCGGCTCCAACTTTAACAATGCAGCCAGCGAAGTAAGCGCACTTCTCTACTTCCTTGACCACAAATACGAAGTTGCAGAAAGCGATGACCCAAGATTCATTCCTGGACGCCAGGCTGCTGTTCTTGCAAACGGAAAGAAAATCGGTGTATTCGGAGAAATTCATCCACAGGTTCTGGAAAACTGGAATATCACAGTACCAGCAGTTGGTGGAGAAATCGACCTGGAAGAAATATAATTTTTCCAAAATAACCGGTAAATAAAACCGCTTTAAAAAGGGGCTGTCTAAAGAGTATAAACTTTCTGGGCAGCCCATTTTATTTGCCTGGTTGTTTTTCCGCCAGGTCTTACACAAGTTTTTCCCTTCTCCTTCTTCTTCCGCCACTTCTTACACAGTTCTTCCTCCGGTTTGAACATTCTGGTCAAATCCGCTACTATTCTTTCTATGGAAAGCTCTCGGGAATCCCTGCATGAAAAAGCCTCTCACGGAAAGAAAATTTTTCCCTACATCGTCTACCATTCCCGCATTCCCGAATGGCTCAGCGGCTTCCCCCTTCACTGGCACGAAGAATTCGAGATTATTCTGGTTACCTTCGGAAAGGCTGTTTTTACCGTGAACGGCAAGCGTTATGTTGCCAAAAAGAACGACATTCTGCTCATTCCGCCGGAATCAATTCATTCTATAGAAAGACACTTTGAAGATTTCGTGGAATATTTCAATATTCTTTTTACCTTTTCTCTTCTGGAAGAAAATTCCGAATCCCACTGCACCCGCAGATATTTTTCAAAATTTCTTGATGCCGGTAATTTCCGCACTATACAGATAGAAGAAAACACTTCCCTTCATCAAAAACTTTTTTTACCAGTCCAGGATCTGATTCAGCATCGGGAAGAAACTTTTTCCGGCTACGAGCTTATGATTAAAAGCCGGCTTTTTGAAATTTTCCACAATCTTGCACAAGAAAACCTTAAGGAAAATGCCTCCTCCCTTGAAAGTTCCAGTGATTCTTCCATAAGTAAAAAAAATACGGAAAAAATAAAAAAAATCCTGTCTTTCACTGCAGAACATTTTTCAGAACCTATTACAATTCAGGATGCCGCTTCCATCTGCTCAGTTTCAGAGAGCCGTTTTATGGGACTTTTTAAACAGCAGACCGGAATGAGCTATATTCAGTACCTGAACAATTACAGGCTTGAAGCCGCCGCAGAAGAACTTTCAGATAGCATCCGAACAAAAAAAAGCGTAACTGAAATTGCCCTGCAAAACGGATTTGAAAACATTTCCTATTTTATCCGGGCTTTCCGGGCTAAATTTGACTGTACCCCAAAAGAATACAGCCGAAAGCATTAATAAGGTAAAGGAAATTTTCCTTCATATATTTAAAAAACTACTAAACGTAAAGACTAAAATTCCGATATTCAAAGTAAGAATGTCTAAAAAGGGTTATTTTATGAGGACAAACATGAATAAAGAATTATTTTTTACGGCTCTCGCGCTCACAATTGTACTTTTTGGATGCAAATCCGCGCCAACACAGGAGCCTACTCTTCAAGAATTAATTATGGACGGTAAAATTGAAGAGGCAAAAGGACGTTTTACCACAAAATACGACATCAACGAGGTTGACGAAAACGGAAATACAGCCCTTCACCTTGCGGCTGCAATGAACGATTCCGACCTGATTACCTTCTTTGTCATAAAAAAAGCTGATATTGACCTCAAAAATTTGGACAGCAAAACCCCTCTGCATATCGCCATTGAAAGCGGCTCATTTGACGCAGCCCAGACCCTTATTTCATTTGGCGCAAATATTTTTGCCAGAAACGGTGAAGGAAAAACTGCCATCGACCTGGGTTTTGAAAAAGACGCAAATTACTACGACATTTTTATCACAACAAAAACTTCTGAAATCAGGGATTCCCAGACCGGAAGAAACCTTGTTCACTATCTTGTTCAGACAAAAAATGAACAGGGAATTGAAACATGTATCAAAAAACACATTCCTCTTTCTATCCCTGATAACGAAGGCAAAACTCCACTGGATCTTGCCTTACAGGATTCTGAAGATATCCGCTCAATCGAAATCGCCGCTGAACTCATTATGAACGACGCAGACCCTGTTGAATCTGATTTTGACTATTTCCAGACCGCTTTGCAGAACAGAAACCTGAACTACCGCTTTGACGACGGACAGACTCCTCTTCACCTTGCTTCAATTCAGGGACACACTGCTGTTGTTCGATACATTCTGGAAAACAACGCATTCACCAATGTTCAGGACAGCTCTGGTGCAACTCCACTTCACGAAGCAATCCGCTACGGAAACACTGACATCGCTAAGCTCCTTCTTGCAAGCGGAGCAGATCCAAACGCAAAGGACAACCTTGGAAAAACTCCAATTCTTCTGATTATTCCTGAAGAACAGCGTGACAGACTCTACACTCTTTTGATAAACAACAACGCAGATGTTTCAGTAAAAGATATGTACGGAGACACAGTTCTTCATACTGCAACAATGACAAGAGTTCCAACTTCAATTTTGAGACAGATTCTCTTTGCCGGTGCCGATGTAAACGCAAGAAACAAGGTTGGCGTAACTCCAATTGCAATCGCTATTGAAAACAACGTTTCTGACCACATTCAGTTCTACGCAGAAAACGGTGCTGATATCAACACAAAGGATACAAAAGGTGAAACACCTCTTACTCTGGCATTGAAGAGAAGTGACAAAGTTCTTGAAACAGTTTTGAACCGCCTGAACGTAAATACTCAGGATTCTGAAGGAAATACACCTCTTAACGTTGCAATTCTTCAGAATGCAAGCCTTCAGAAAATCCAGTACATCATCAGCCTTACTGACGATGTAAACGTAAGAAACTCTGACGGAAATACAGCACTTTATCTGGCAGTTCTAAAAAACCGCCAGAAGTTGGGTGAACTTTTGCTGGCTAAACACGGCGATATTTTTGCCACAAACAATAAAAGTCAGTCTCCTTTAAGCCTGGCTCTCAATGCCGGCGGTCTGATTATGGACTGGCTCATCACAAGCCAGACTATCAGGGCAACAGACGGAAGCGGAAACACCGCCCTTCACTATGCCGCAGAATGGGGCTTGCGCAACGCAATTTCTGTACTTGTGCAGAAAGGAGCTGCTCTTGAAGCTAAAAATGCCAACGGTGAAACACCTCTCTTTAGCGCCGCTAAGTCAGACAAGGCAGAAATTATCGACTTACTGGTAAGCGAAGGTGCAAAAGTAAATGTCCGCGACAATCTTGGCAGCACTCCTCTTCACACAGCCGTTCGCTGGGGAAATATTCATACCGCAACTAAGCTCTTAAGCCTTGGAATCGATGTTGACTCCCAGAACGTTTCCGGCAAATCTCCTCTGGCAGAAGCCGCAATCGCCGGAAAATTCGACATTGCTCAGCTTTTGTTGAACGCAGGTGCAGATCCAAACTCCAGCGATACTACCGGAAGAACAATTTTGATGGACTCAATCCGTGGAAGAAATGAAAACCTGGTTAAGCTTCTTCTTGCTTACCGCGCAAATCCACAGATCCAGGAAATAAACGGAAGAAATGCCTTCCACGAAGCAGCAAGTTCCGGAGACAGAAAAATCATCACTCTGATTTTGAACGCCGGCGGAAACCCTCTTTCCAGAGATAAGGCAGGAAACACTCCTTTCAGCCTGAGTCTAAAAGAAGGAAACGACATCATCAAAACCGTTCTTGGTTCTGATAAAACCATCGCAGACAGCGACGGAAACACACCTATTCACATCATCACCAAGACCGGCTGCTCTAGCAAGCTTTTGACCATGCTCATCTCCTCGGGCTATCCTTTCGACACAAGAAATTCCGATGGTTATACACCACTTGGAATTGCTATCGAAAAAACAAATACCGAGTATGCCCGCATACTCCTTGAAAATGGTGCTAATCCATTTACCATGATTGATAAGAAGGGTAAAAACCCGGCTACAATCGCCCTTGAAAAGAAGAACGATTCAATTCTTGGAAACATTGTAAAATATGCAGGAACCCTTTCTGATATTCAGGGAAACTCTATTTTACACTATGCAGCAAGAAATTCTGAACTTTCTGTAATTCAGAAGCTGCTTTCTTACGGACTGGATATAAATGTTAAGAACATTTCCGGGGAAAC
>JAILKG010000141.1 GCA_024693915.1 Treponema sp. | reverse complement strand
TTTCTTGAAGTAAAGCCCAGGCGGTTTGCCGCAGCCTGCTGAAGTTTTGAAGTTGTAAAAGGAGCCTTTGGACGAACAGTTTTTTCAGTCTGCTTGATATTTGAAACTGTGCATTCTGAGTTTTTAATCTCGTCAATAATTTTATTTACAACATCTTCAGATTTTAATTCCGGAGTTTCATCCTTGTATTTTACCAGCTGAGCAGAAAATTTCGATTTTCCCTTGATAAAATCAGCGTCTAAAGACCAGTATTCCTCAGGAATGAAGTTTTCAACTTCCTCTTCCCTTTCGCAGATAAGGCGGAGGGCAACTGACTGAACTCGTCCGGCAGAAAGTCCGTTCTTTACCTTTGCCCAAAGGAGAGGACTCAGATTATAACCTACAAGTCTGTCCAGAACACGGCGGGCCTTCTGAGCATTAACCTTGCTCTCAATAATATCGCCAGGATGTTCAACTGCTTCTTTAATCGCTCCAGGAGTAATTTCGTTAAAAACGATACGGCGGATTGGAGCCTCAGTTTTATCTTTTAAGGCATTGTTCAAATGCCAGGCAATTGCTTCTCCTTCACGGTCGTTATCCGATGCCAGGAGGACTAAATCTGACTTTTTGGCATCCTTCTGAAGTTCTTTTAAAAGCTTTGCCTTACCGCGAACGGTGATATATTCGGGCTGAAAATTATTCCCTACATCAATTGCAAGACGGGATTTTGGAAGGTCAATCAGGTGACCCTTTGAAGCCTTTACCACGTAACCAGGCCCCAGATATTTTTCAATTGTGTGAGCCTTAGAAGGAGACTCTACTATTACGAGGGTCTGAGAGGTCTTTGCTTTTTTTGTTGTCTTTTTTTCAGCCATAATTTCTTCCTATTAAATAACAGTATCGCTTTCTATATTAAAACAGCGTTTGCTGATTATTTTTGAATTCATCCTCTTTTTTACAGCGCAAAGCTCTTTCTTCAGGAGCCTGGCTCAGGATTTTCTTTAAATCTTCAAAATTTTCTGCCACAGGGGCACCCATTTCAAGGTATTTTTCAATACTTGAAAGGCTTTTCCTGCTTTTTACACCAGAAGCAGCCCCAGAAGCCGACAATGCCCCATTTTTCTTTCTTTCAGTTTCCCTTACAAGACTAGCGCTTTTTGAAAAGCAGGAAGAAAGAAAAACAAGTTCCCTATTGTAGTCCAGAGCGTAATCTGCAGTAATCAGAGCCCCGCTTCCATCAGGAGCTTCCGTTACCACAGTTACCGGAGAAAGAGCCGCAATTATCCTGTTTCTCTGAACAAAGCGGAACTTTTCAGCTGGAGTTCCAGGCACATATTCGCTAACCAGTACTCCCCCGGTTTTAATTATCTGTTCTGCAAGTTTTTTATTTGCAGAAGGAAAAACAGTATCAATTCCGCAGGGAAGAACAGCAATTGTCTTTCCTGCATCAAAGTTACCGCTTTTTTCATATCGGTCAAAAAGAGCAGTAACTGCGCCCCTGTGAGCTTCAGAATCAACCCCGGTGGCCAGTCCTGAAACCACATTAAACCCCTGAAGAGAAGCCTGACAGGCAAAATCAAAAGTAGCCTTTCTTCCCTCTGGAGTTACCCTCCGGGAGCCCACTACAGAAAGAGAAGAAGAATACAAAGCATCTTTATTCCCCCGGTAAAAAAGCACAAAGGGTGCGTTTACGGTTTCCTTTAAAAGAGCAGGATAATCTGCCTCTCCGTAAACAAGATAACCAATATCCTTTGAAAGAAGAGTCTGAATCTCCCTCTTTGCAAATTCCAGGTTTTCCTTTCCATTCCATTTTACCCTTCTTAATGGGCGCCCTGCAAACTTTTCAAGGTCTTCTAAAGACATTAATGCAAGGTCACTAGAGATGTCAAGGTTTTTATATAATTTTATCTTTTCTGCAAGGGAAAGAAAAGTAATCCGGGAAAGAGAAATTAAAATTTCAAGAGAATCTTCCAGATTACTTTTCATAGGCGCTGTCCAGAACGATTTTTTTATTGTTTTCTGCAGCCTGTTTTTTTTCTGCAGATTTTGTGGTTTCAATAATCTTATCGTACATCTGCACTGATTTATCGAATTCTCCAGTCACATAATAAGCTCTTGCAAGAACCATCATTCCATCAATATGCTTCTTTTCAATAGTAAGAAGTTTTTCAAGATAAGGAAGGGCCTTCTGGCAGTCATCAAGTTCAAAAACATAAAGAACACCCAGGGAATAAAGAACACGGGCATAGCGGGGTTCAATTTCCAGAGCCCGCAAAAATGAAGTTTCTGCCAGTTTAAGATAATTTTTTTTCTTTTCCGAAGAACCCCTGGCCTCAAAATCCATTGCGGCGTGGCTCATGTAGCTTGCACAAATTCCCACATAATAATAGAGATTCTGATTGTTGGGATAATATTCCAGAGCTGTCTGAAAGCACTTTAAAGCTTCACCATACATTTTGTTGTCCAGGTAGCGGGTTCCAAGAATTTTGTACCATACACCAGTCTGGGTCTGTGCAAGCTGAATATCCTGTACTCTTTTCTGATATTTTTCTATAGCCTCTTCCAGCTCTTCAATGGTAGTTGGATTCTGAACACCCTCTTCCAGATGCTGCATTCGAATTACCTGCTTATTGGACATTTTGCAGGATGTAAATAGACCTGTTAAAAATGAAAGAAAAATAAAAGAAAAAGCAAAAATTCTTTTTTTAGAACAAAACATAAATCCCCCTAATTATGTCCCGGAAAGTATTTTTTATGATAATCGGAAAGTTCTTTATCGTCAACATGAGTATATATCTGAGTTGTTGAAAGGTCGGAGTGTCCCAAAAGTTCCTGAACAGTGCGCAAATCAGCCCCTCCCTGAAGAAGATGGGTGGCAAAGGAATGGCGCAGAGTGTGCACCTTAGATTTTACACCGCTTAAAGATTCCAGCTGCTTAAAGTTTTTCCAGACTCCTTTTCTGCTTATAGGTTTTCCCTGATAATTTACAAAAACCTGGGCAACAACTTTATCCCCTGTCAATTGGCTTCTTACATCAAGATAGTTCTGAAGTTTGATTTTTGCCTCATCACCAAAAGGTACCATGCGTTCCTTACTGCCCTTTCCCCTGACAATGATTATTTTTTCATCCATGTGAATATTTTCTACAAGAAGGGAACAGGCCTCGCTGATACGCAGACCGCAGGAATAAATCAGTTCAAATAAAGCTGCATCCCTTTTTCCGATGGTACTTGTATCATCAATTGTTGAAAGAAGTTTTTCCACCTGCTCCACAGAAAGAACGGAAGGAAGGTTCCTGTCAGCCTTAGGCCTGTCTATCATCAGGGCATAATTTTCTTCCCATACTTTAGTTCTGCAAAGATAGGAGCCCATGGCCCTTAAGGCAGAAATATCCTTTGCCATGGTCACTGAAGAGGTCTTGTTTGAATGCCTGTAGGAAAGATAATAAAGAATATCAGCGGCCCTCACATCCTTCAGTTTTTTTCTGGAAGAAGAGCACCAGAGGCAGAACTGCTCCACCGAAAAACAGTATGTATCGGCAGTAAGCAGCGCATCCCTCTGGACTAAAAGGAGATCGGCCCTGAATTTTTCCACAAATAAGTGAATTTTATTTGTTGCGGTTAAAGTTGATTGTTCTTGAGTATCCACTTTTACGCCTTAAGGCAGCCGGAGTCTGAAGATCATTCATATTCACATTACCTGCCCGTCTTTTCCAGTCGCTTCTAGGATCTGAAGAAAAAGAGTCGCCTTCATCATAAGCTTCCCCTGCATATTCATTTTCTTCAAATGAATCAGGAGCAGAAGGACTTTCAGCTGCGTCTCCGCCAGAAAGGAGCTTTTCAAATTCGTCAGGAGAATAAGTATTGCTTTCCTTTTTTACTTCTTTCTGAACTGGAATTTCAACCTTTTCTTCCTGAACTTCTGCTTCATCACCAGAATTAAAGCCGGTTGCAATTACAGTAACGCTGATAGAATCTCCCATGCTTTCGTCTGTAACAATACCTGGCTTCAAATCGTAGTTTGGACTTGCAGAGGCACAGATAATTTTAGAAATAGCTTCCATTTCAGTAAGGCTAAAATCGTTGGAAGCGCAGATATTAATCAAAAAGTGTTTTGCACCATCAATGCTTGTATCTTCCAGAAGAGGATTGTTGATTGCCTTGCTGGCAGCGTCTACAGCCCTGTTTTCTCCTGAAGCAACGCCGATACCAAAAATTGCAGTTCCCTGCCCCTTCATGGCATTCTTTACGTCGGCAAAGTCGATATTAGGCATACCGTACTTTGTAATGATTGTAGACATGCCTTCAATACTCTGTCTTAAAAGGTCATCGGCAGCACGGTACTGTTCAACAAATGAAAGTCCGTCACCAAATACTTCGCAGATTTTTTTATTTGGAATTACGATTACAGAGTCAACAGATTCCCTGAGCTTTTTAAGACCTTCTTCCGCAAGATCCATGCGGCGGCGGCCTTCCCATTCAAAAGGAGTTGTAACGATTCCAACAGTAAGGGCACCCAGTTCCCGGGCAATACGGGCAACTACAGGAGCAGAACCAGTACCTGTTCCTCCACCCATACCGGCAGTTACAAATACCATGTTTGCACCCTGCAGGATATTTTTAATTGCATCCTTATCTTCTTCAGCAGCCTTTTCACCAATGGTAGGATCTCCACCGGCTCCCAGACCCTGAGTCAATTTCTGTCCGATTGGAAGACGTGTTTTTGCAGCAGATTTATTAAGAGCCTGTAAATCGGTATTCAGGGCGATAAAATCAACATCATGAATATCAGCTTCAATCATGCGGTTTACGGCATTAGATCCACCGCCACCGCAGCCTACAACTTTAATAACTGTAACGTTTTCCTTCTGGTTGTCTACAACCTCAAAATCAAATGGCATTATTTCCTCCCGACCCCTCGTAAAATAATGTTTGTATTTTCAGTAAAAATATTAATTAAAACAATGACCTTATAAACTTTTTAAAAACGCTGTCTTTAGCGCTCTTTTCAGAAGAAGATTTTCTAACCTTTCTTCTGTTTTCCCTATGAGGTACATTATTCTTGCTTCCAATTACAAGTCCAATAGCAGTTGCCCACTCAGGACCTGCGTAATCATCTTCAATTCCACCCAGTTTTTCAGGTACACCAATGCGCACTGCTGAAGTCTGGAAAACAGACTGAGCCATTTCGATGATTCCGTTCATATTTGCTCCCCCACCAGTCAGGATGATATTTCCCGAAAGCTGTGTAAGGGTTGTTTTTTCAAGGATTTTATCCAGAACCTGCTGGAAGATTTCTTCAATTCTTGGAGCAATAATTTCACAAAGCTCAGTCTGATAGAATTCTTCAGGCGCCCTGCCTCCAAGGCCCGCAATTGTAATTGTTGCGTCCGGATTAACATTATCCATCCAGCAGCAGCCGTATTCAAGCTTAAGGTTTTCAGCTTCGCTTACGGTTATTCCTTTGCAGAGGGCTATATCGTTGGTAACAATATTTCCACCAAAAGGAACAGAAGCTGTACAGACAGGAGCACCATCAACAAGAACAAGAAAATCAGTGGTTCCTGCACCCAAATCTATAAGAATTGAACCTAATTCACATTCATCGTCATTTGTTACAGCCGTTGTACAGGCCAGAGTTTTAAGCATTACTCCGTCCATTTCGTAACCGGCTTTTGTAACGCAGTTTGCAATATTCTGAATAGTTGTTCGGCTGGCAGTTACAATGTGAACAGCTGCTTCAAGACAAACTCCCAGCTGATTAATAGGATCTTTAATTCCGGCAACATTATCTACGATATAGTCCTGGGTAATTACATGAAGCATATCCCTGTCTAAGGTCATCTGAATTGCAGTTGCAGACTCCCTTACCCTTTTTATATCATCCTGATTTACACAGCGAAGGGATTTTCCTTTTGTTGAAACAGCTACTTTTCCTTTTGCATTAAGGCCTTCAATCTGCTCTCCGCCTATAGAAACATAGCAGGAATGAACATCTATACCCGCATTCTGTTCAGCATTTTCAATGGCATTTTTTATAGCAGATGAGGTTGCTTCGATATTGACGATATTACCAAAACGCAAGCCCACAGATTTTTCGCAGGCAGTTCCTGCAATTCTAAGCTTTCCGTTTTCTTCATCAAGTTCACCGATTGCAACCCTGATATTACTTGTACCGATATCTAGACCGACTATCACATTCATTATTTTTTTCTTCCACCCAAAACTTTTTTCAAAAATAATTAACGTATCATCTTTCTGTAGGAAACAGAGCCGTAGCGCAGGTCAATTTCAGAAACATCCGGCTCAATTGAATTTACCACATCAAGCACAACCATCATGTATTTTAGCGCATCTTCGCTCAAAGTTCTATCGGTTAGAACACGAATTTTTGAACTTACTGGAATTAAAACCAGTTCATAAGTGTCAGATTCCTTTGGAACCACGCAAATTTCTGAAATTGCAGCAAAATAATTCTGGCTCATTCCCTTAATTTTGCTCATCTGCTCTACTAAAGATCTGTATCTTGAAGGAATGCGCATTCCGTCACCAATATATTCCACTGGAAGTCCTGAAATTATAGGCAGGGAAAGACTTTTTTCACTCCTCTTTTTAAGAGGAAAGAAAACACCATTTTTATCAATCTGAACCGCAACGCTTCTTTCATCCTTTTCGATAAAAGCCATTGCAACAGCTTCCCTTTCCTTAATATTTATATAAATTTTATTTGGAAAGGCTTTTCTTACGCTTACTGAATCAACAAAACTTTCGCTGGCAATAATGCCTGTTGCCGCATTTACATCAAAAGAAAACCAGTTTTTTGCATTCATCGGTCTTAAAAGGTCAACAATTTCTTCAGGGCTTGTTTCTGTCAAACCTGTCACAGAAACAAGAGGACTTGTTGTGCTTGGAATGATGAATTTATAAAAGAAAAATTCA
>JAILKG010000033.1 GCA_024693915.1 Treponema sp. | reverse complement strand
CTTTTTTCCTTCAAAATCCAACAAATCAATTCCTATCATATAATCAGGTATATCTATATTTTTAAATTCTTTAGCAAGAAACCCCTTTGGAAAAAAGATTCTATTATCAATATCCTGTAGTTTTTCTGCATCAAGATTAATCAGAGAAAGACAACTCAGAGATTCTTCATCAGTAGTTTTCTTAAAACCATCTCCATAGATATAAAAAGTTCCATCCTCGCAAAAAATATTACCTGCGACAGTTCCCTGAAGATTTTCAGATTTGATATTTAGCTTTCTTCTCAACTCACCTTTATCTGTAAACATTGCAAAATCCATACCATATTTTGGATGCCCGAAAGAGTTTACCCATATAACTTCTTCATTATTTTTAAAATCCATGACAGGTGATAGAGAATATGGTGAAAAATCTAATTTCATAAAGTTCAGTGTTCCTGTTTCTATATCAAACTTTACCAAACTTGTTTTTTTTCTCGTGGCTATAAACAAAATCGATTTTTCAAGAACATTTATATCTTGTATTTCCAAAAAACTCTGATTATCTTTCTCATCATAAAACTTATATACACGAACAAGTTTATGAGTTTTACTATCCCAAACTTGTATAGAATCAGGTTCATTGGTTGCCGCAAAAACATAGTCGTCTGACCATTCAAGGGGTTCAAAGCTTTTAAATACATCCTCATCATCTGCAATTTCCTGTCTACAGGAAAATGAGCAGAAAAGAAGAAGTAAAAAAGTTACCAGACTTAAAAATATATTTATTTTTTTCATATTAGCGGTACCTGGAAATAATTCTATCTGTTGTAGCATTATAAAACATCTCTTTTTTCAATTTTTTATAATCCTAAGCGTTGTTTTTTTGTAAGTCAATGTGATAAAATACGAAATAACCAAGGTTATTAAAAAATAACTTTGGTTATTTTTAAAATGAATACAAGCTTTTTTCATTCTAGGCGAATATATTTGATTTTTTCTTTTCTGCTTCTTTCAGTGGCTGCTTTTTTGTCCTTTGTGTTGCCGCCAGAAACCAGAAGCATTATTCCACATACAGAAACTGTGATTCCATGCATAAACAGTCTTTGCGCCCTGCTGGCTTTATTTTTTATATTTAAGCCTGACTACTATAAGGGTCAGTATGCAGTAATTTTTTTGCAATCAATTACAACAATAATGACCGGATATGAAACTTTAGGCATTTTCCTTTACATGAGCCTTATAATTCTTCTTTTAAGCGACGGTCAATTCAAAAAAAATATATACAGAAAAATTGCTTTTCTAATTTCAATTTGGGCACTTAGTATTCTTTCCCTTATTCCCTTTGGATGGAACAGAGTTCTGCTTTCTTACTTTACCCTCTTATTTTTTATTGCTTTTTATAACTTTATCTACATAAAACTTCGCTACATGCTTTCTCCCCTGCTTCCTAAAAAGAAAGAAGACGGCTCAAAACTTTTTCCTCCTCCGGGAAGCAATCTAAAACTTGAAGACTACGGTGTTTCTGAACGCCAGAAAGTTTTTGCAATGGACTGCATCAATGAAAACCTTTCTTACAAGGAAATTTCACAAAAACATTTTGTAAGCATTTCCACTGTAAAAGCTGAAATGGCTTGTCTTTTTAAATGTCTGGGAGTAAAAAACAGGGAAGACCTGCGCTTTTTTCTTTTTCAGTACAATTTAGTGTAAAAAACAAATCCCGCGCGCGCCCGTAGAAGGGTTGGAACTGACCTTTGGGGGCAGTTCCAAGGATGGGGCTGTCTGGCGGATTCTGTTAGTAATAAAAAAAGGCTTACCACCGAAATGCTCACCCATTTTTTGGATGTTGTATGCAATTCGGCGGCAAGCCATTCTAAAGAGTCGGCCCCCGCTCAAAGACCGCTGGAACTACGCTTTTAGACAGCCACAGACCGAGCGTTAGCGGGTCCTGGAAGGGGCGTTGGAAGAAAATTTCGCGCCCCCTTATAAAATTATTTAATCAACAAGCCTGCATATTCTGCAAGAGCGGCTTCCATGTTGTTTGAAAGTACGGCTTTTGCAAGCTTCTTTCCAAGCTGTACGCCTTCCTGGTCAAAGCTGTTTACATTCCATACAAAGCCCTGGAACATAATCTTGTTTTCAAAGTGAGAAAGAAGTGCTCCCAGAGTTTTTGGAGTGAGCTGCTTACCGTAAATCAAACTTGAAGGGCGATTTCCGGCAAAAGCCTTGTTTGGATCTGCATCATCTTTACCGCAGGCAAATGCAACAATCTGAGCCACAACATTAGCGCAGAGTTTTACCTGGCTTGTAGAATCCTCAATTACTACGTCTTTACCAGTCTGATTTTCCTGGAAAGCGATAAACTGAAGAGGAATAATATTTGTTCCCTGGTGAAGAAGCTGGTAGAAAGAATGCTGACCGTTTGTTCCTGGTTCACCAAAAATTACAGGTCCTGTTACATAGTCGATTTTTCCGCCGTCGCGGTTTACACTCTTTCCGTTTGATTCCATGTCAGCCTGCTGAAGGTGAGCTGGGAAACGGCTGAGTGCCTGTGAGTAAGGAAGAATTGCTGTTGAAGGATATTCCTGAGCGTTTCTTTCGTAAACACCGATAAGAGCATCCAAAAGTGCAGGATTTTTTCTGATATCCTTTTCAAGAGCAGTTTTATCTTCTGCAGCGGCACCGTCAAGGAAGTCTGCGAAAACCTTTGCTCCGAATGCAAGAGAAAGAACAGCTCCACCAACACCAGAAGTAGAAGAATAACGGCCGCCGATATAGTCGTCCATATAGAAAGCTTCCATATAGTCAGGGTTGTGAGCAAGAGGAGAAGTCTCAGAAGTAACGGCAATCATGTGCTTTGAAACATCAAGACCAGCTTTTTGATAAAGTCTTTTACGAAAGATTCGTTTGTAAGAGTTTCAAGAGTTGTACCTGATTTAGAAACAAGGATAAAGATTGTGTGAGCAAGGTCTAAAGAAGCAACAACTGCAGCACCGTCATCAGGGTCTACGTTTGAGATGAAATGAGCTTCCATTTTGAAAGTATTGTTAGCCTTTGCCCAGTTTTCAAGAGCCAGGTACATAGCGCGTGGACCTAAATCAGAACCACCGATACCAATCTGGCAAACCTGAGTATATTTTTCGCCTTTTTCGTTCAAAAGTTTTCCAGAATGAACTTTGTCTGCAAATTCAGCGATTCTCTTCTGTTCTTTAATATAAAAATCACGCTTGTTTGTACCGTCAGCCATAACGTCATTTCCAAGCTGACCGCGTGTAAGGTGGTGCAAAACCATTCGTTTTTCGCCGGTATTTACAACTTCACCGTTGTAGAGAGCAGCAAATTTTTCAAGAAGCTCAGATTCGTCAGACAAATCCTGCAAAGTCTTTAAAATCTGTTCATTAACCTGCTTTGCAGCGTAGTTGTAAGTAAGTCCTTCTGCCATAGGAACAGAATATTCCCTGATGCGTTTTACAGCATCCCTTGAAGAAAGCTCTTCTTTAACAGAAACCATTCCCTTAAGGGACATCAATTTTTTCCAAGAAGACAATGTGTCAGCATTTGCCCAAGTAACCATCTATAGCCTCGAATAAATAAAATATATGGAAGAATATAGCGAATTTTTTACAAATACTCAATGAAGATTTTTTTATTTTGGGCGTGGTGAATCCTACATTTCTTAGTTAACACTTAAAGAAATTATTGTATTTCATCACGGAGTTTTTTAATTTCATCAATCTGTAGCCCTGCAGAACTAGCGATTTGTTCAACTGTCAAAATATTTAGTTTTAAGAGATTTTTTGCAGTTTCAAGTTTGCCCTTGGCTAGTCCGCTTTCAAAGGCTTCTTCTCTCTGAACGGCAAGGTCTTCTTCATAATTATATTCTGCCACAAGCATATTCAACACCTCCGCTACAGCTTGCTCCAGATAGCCTTTTAAGATGTCTTTATCCAGGCCCCATTTTATAGCTTCCATAAAGACTTCTTCGCGATTTGAATTTTCCCTCAAAAGACTATGGATTTTCTCGATTAATTGGCTGTACTCCCTTAAGGTATTACAGTTTTCTAAAATTTTCAAGTTTTTTCCTGGGCGCACATTTATTACAGGTACTTCCAGTTCCAATTTAGGATTATTTTTTTTCTCTAGTTCAAAATCTTCCCCGCTATACTGCATTTCATCACAAATAAAAGCATCAGAAAGTTTCAACTCCTCGTATTCACTAATATCATCAATACCAGTGTAAAGAACGTAAAACTCAGGTTTCGGAATTTTTCTAAGACTTCTGTAGTACCTTTCTCGTTTTGGAACCAGCATTTCATAAATCCTGGCAATATACAAAAGACATCGCAGCGGCATGTTCTTGTTTACCGTAGACTGCTGTTCAATCAGAACCACAAGTTTATCATTTACAATTTTACATACATCATTTTTCAGGGAACGGTAAATTGTATCTTTAATAACCGAGTCTGTTATTTTGGTTTCTTCTAACTTCAAATGCTGATTAGAAAGAGCATTATAAAGCTCCAAAAAACGCCTGTTATCGCTGAAAAGTTCTACGAAAAGACTATCCGCTACCTTTTTATTTTCATTTGCCATTCTTATTTCCTCTTATGATAAGATTTGATTGCTTATACTTATTCTTGTAAGAGGACTGATAAAAAATACGAAAAAAATGAGAGAAAAGTTATAATATTATGTTATTTTTCCTCCCCTCTCCTTTCCCCCACCTCACAAAAAAAAATTACTGACTAATTCACTTTCTTCCGATACTATATTGATAGCCCTGATTGTAAATTTTGCATGAAAACAAAAATTGAGCAGATTCACTTTTCAGCGCTTTTATATAGAGGATTTCGATTATGAAGAGACTTTTCCAGAAAACTATTCCCTGCTTTTTACTAACGCTGGTTTTTTCCTTTTCAATTGTTTTTGCAGATCAGGAAGACGACGGAAGAACTTTTTTTGAAATAGGACTTAGTTCCCTGAACGACGAAGAATATAAAAAAGCCTACGAAAACTTTTTCAGGGCGGCAACTATAAACTACCCTGACGCCTACTATTATGTGGGCTGGTGTTTTGAAAACGGAGCAGGCGCTCCCCAGGATTATGCCAAAGCAGCCCTCTACTACCAGAAGGGAGAAAAAGTGGGAGACACTGGCGCCCTTTACCAGCTTGCCGGCCTCTATAAAATGGGAAAGGGAGTTGAACAGGATTTTACAAAAGCCCTCTCCTACTATTCTTCAATTCTTGAAAACAACCGCAATCTTTACGGTGAATTTGACGACAGGGTTGTAACCCTCTACGCAGACCTGGGTGAAGTTTACACAATTCAGGAAGATTATGAAAAAGCCCTCTCTTCTTACCAGAAAGCACTTTACATTACTCAAAGGCTGCACGGAAGCAAAACGGAAAACTCCTTTAACTACACTAAAAATATTGCAAAAATTCAGCTTTTAAACGGGGATTACGAAAAATCCCAGGAAAACTATACCATTGCCCTTGAAAAACTGGACAAGCTTAAAAATTCCACACCTTCTGATAAGGCTGAAATTTACGATTCCCTGGGAAAAATCGCTGAAGAAAAGGGCGACTGGGAAGGTGCCTTAAAAAATTACGAAACCGCTCTTGTATTTTATCAGGCTGCAGCTACAATCGGGAACGCCTTTGCAACCCAGGAAGAAGCATCTGAAGGTGGCGATGAATCCTTTTCTGAGGAAAGTTTTTCCGAGGATTCATCTGAAGAAGTTGACACCGGTGACAACAACATTGAAATTGACACTGAATCCATGGAAAGTGCCTGGGAATACCTGAACATTGCCCGCATCCATTTTTTAAGCGGAATGGATGAAAAACTGGAAAAATCTCTTTTGAATGCCCAGACAGCCCTGAACCTGGCGGAGCATTTTTCTTCAGAAGCAACGGAATTAAGTGCCAGAGCAAATGTGCTTCTGTGCGCCATCCACAACAATCTGAACGACAAGGCAGAAGCCCTTGATTTTGCCACAAAAAGCTACACACTGAACAGATTAATCTGGGGAAAAACACATCCGGAAACCCTCTGCTCCCTTAAAAACCTTGCCCTCCTCTACTGGCAGCAGAAAAAAAATTACAAGGAAGCTGCAACATACCTGACAATGCTCTTTTCTGCCTGCTCACAGACTCAGGGCTACTCCACCGCCCTGGATATTCTTTACGACCTTTACATAAACTGGCAGGAAGCACCAAAAAAACAGGCTGCAACCTTTGCTTCCCTTAAAAATTCCTGCTTTAACACAGCCATGGACATTGTTTCCAAAGTGAGCAGCCTGAACCTGAATCAGAGTCTGAAAGAAGATATTGAGCCAAAATGCCTTGCCTTTAATTATCTGGCAGAAGACTATTGGGCAAAGAGAGGAAGCACACAGAGAGCCTTTAATTACGCCCAGACTATAAAACTTTCTTCCAGTCCAGAAAAATTCAGACAGGAAAAACTTGAAAATCTTGCTGAACTTACAGAAAACGACAAAAAGGAACTGGCAGAATACAACAGAATCATCAGGCAGTTTTCAAGCAACATTATCAAACAGAGCCTTAAAAAAGAAAGCGAAAAAGACGAAGCCTCAGTTTATGCCATGAGCCAGAAACTTACGGAAACCCGCCGCAGCCTTGAAATTCTGGAGCGGGATATAATCAAGAGAGTTCCTGCCTATTCAGGCTTAAAAAAGAACAGCATTGCCGGTCTGGATGAAGTAAAATCCTGGTGCGCTTCAAAAGACGGCAAGGTAATTCTTTCCTACATTATCTGGGAAGAAAAATATGCTGACTGCTTTAAAATCCAGAAAAGAGACAGAATAAAGCATTTTTCTTTAGAAGATGAAGCTGCAAAGAACCTTAATGAAGAAAATATCAGCGACAAAAAAACAATAGTGCTGAATACCAGCCTGCCTAAAGAAAAAATTTCTTCATGGTGCATTGTGATTACAAAGAATTCTTCTTCCATCGTAATGATTCCGGAAGATCTGGATTACGGCAGCACTGTTACAAACTTAAGAAACCTGCTTTTAAACAGACAGGATCTTTCAGAATCCCTCTTTATGGAGTACAGGTCTGATCTCTACAGCCGCCTGATTGCCCCTGTAGAAAAATCAATTCCTGATTTTACCAGCGAGATTCTGATTGAACCGGACAATTCCCTTTCCTACCTGCCTTTTGACATTCTGGGAAACGGAGAAGACCTGGACTTTGGAGAAAAATACGCAACTTCCCTTTCTTCCTGCCTTTCTCTGTCTTTAAAAAAGCAGAGGGCAAAACCAAAGGGAAACTACAGGGTTTTAGCCTTTGGAAATCCAATTTACAGCAGACTAGGTCAGGGCAACAACCGGGGAATTATTTCCCATACCCAGACAAAAGCAGAAAACACAAGCAACACAAAAATCAAAGACCTGGCAACTGTAGAAAACGCAAGCCTCTACTTTAACGCAAACGGCATCACCTGGAAAAATCTTCCGGGAACAGGAAGCGAACTCCACAAAATTCAGGACAGAATCTTTTTGGGCTCAGACGGAAATATTGTTACTTTAATAGAAGGAATTAATGCTTCGGAAGAAACCCTAAAAGAGCTTTCAAAAAAAGGCAGCCTGAAGGAAAATTCCATAATCCATTTTGCCTGCCATACCTACATTGACAACACATATCCAATGATGACAAGCCTTGTTTTCTCTGATGCTTCGGATGCAAAAACTTTTTACAAGGATGACGGATATCTTACCCTGCAGGAAGCGGCAAAACTGAATTTGAACGCTGATCTGGTTATGATTTCTGCCTGTCAGACTGACATAAAGGAACTTACAAACGGAAAAAGCGTAACCAGTCTTGCAGAAAGTTTTATTTTTGCTGGAGCAAACCATGCGGGGCTTGCCCTTTGGAACGTAGATGATGAAGCAACCTGTATTTTCTTTGAAAGACTCTACAGAAAGCTTCAGACCAAAGCCTTTAGAAGCGGAGAACTAACCTGGGCAGGAGCCTTTAGGGAAGCCAAAGAAGAACTAAAACTTGAAAAACACTGGGATAACCCATACTACTGGGCTTCCTTCGTACTTTTTGAGTAGAAAGAAAAGCCCGGCGCGGGCGTGTAAGGGGGCGAGGGCTCAAAATGAGCCCGAAGCCGTGTGAGGAGCGAAACAAAGCGACGAACACCGACCGAAAGGGTAGCCCTGAAAGGCCCGTTACAAGAAAAGCCGCCTGAAAAAAAATATAAAAGCCTTAAATGCCAGAAAAGGGGCAGACAAGGTAAAGCCGGCCTGTGCGCCTACGTGTTGCAGAGGGGGCAAAAAAAAATTATACTGTCAGAACATTTTAATAAGAAGGAATTTATATGTCTTTAGATTGTGGTATTGTTGGATTACCAAACGTTGGTAAATCCACTATTTTTTCTGCCCTTACAGCAGCTCCGGCAGCAGCAGAAAATTTTCCATTTTGTACAATTGACCCAAATGTGGGAATCGTTGAACTTCCAGATGAAAGACTGGACTTTTTATGCCAGGTAAATAATCCAAAGAAAAAAACTCCTGCAAGCGTAAAATTTGTTGATATTGCAGGTCTTATAAAGGGTGCAAGCCAGGGTGAAGGTCTGGGAAACCAGTTCCTTGCAAACATCAGGGAAACTGCCTGTATAGCCCACGTTGTCCGCTGTTTTGATAACCCGGACATCATGCACGTTCGCGAAGATGCAAATACAGAAGCCGCAATTGACCCGGAAAGCGATATTCTTACAATTAACTACGAGCTGGCTCAGGCCGACCTGCAGACTATCGCTAAAAGAGAAGAAAAGAACATAAAATCTGTTCGCGCCCTTGGTAAAGAAGCTGAAAAACAACTGGCTCCATGGAACAGCGCAGTTGCAAAAATCAAGCCTTTGCTCCAGGACGGAAAATGCGCCCGCACTGCCGACTTGACTGACGATGAAAAGCTTGCAATTAAGGATATGTTCCTTTTAACCATGAAACCTACCCTCTACGTTGCAAATATTGATGAAGACTCTATTGCAGAGGGAACAAACAAATATGTAGAAGTTGTAAAGAAAATCGCCGATGAAGAGCATTCTGAAGTGGTTGTAATCTGCGGTAAATTTGAATCTGATCTTTCCGAAATTAAAGAAGAAGCAGAGAGAAAGGATTTTATGGACGCTGTAGGTTTAAAGGAAAGCGGCCTTACTACCCTTGCAAGAAAGGCTTACCACTTGATGGGCTTAAGAACCTTCTTTACCGGCGGAAGCGACGAATGCCGTGCATGGACAATTCACCAGGGAGACAAGGCTCCTCAGGCTGCGGGAGTTATCCACACTGATTTTGAAAAAGGCTTTATCAAGGCTGAAGCTTATTCCATTGAAGACCTTAAAAAATATGGAAGTGAAGCAAAAATCAAGGAAGCCGGTAAATACCGTCAGGAAGGAAAAGAATACGTTGTTCAGGACGGCGACGTGCTTTTCTTTAAGTTTAATGTATAAAAAAATGTTGTAGGCTAATAATTACTTTAGCCTTTATAACAGGAATCAGCTGCTTCAATCTGGGGCAAGTGATATAAAACGCACTTTAAGAGAAAAAAACATTCTTAGAGTGCGTTTTTTTTATTTTTTTATAAAAACTGGTATTTTTTGACATATTTTCCCCATTAATTTATACAGGGAGTAAATATGAAAGAAAAAAAATCAAGCACCAAAACCAGGCTCTACGCCATTTTTCTGAAGCTTATCAAAATTATAATTATCGCCTTTTTTTCCTGCTGCAGTCCCAGACCTGCCTGTGCTAAATCAGGCTTGAACGAAATTTCAATTGTAAACTGGAATCTTCAGTGCTTTTTTGACCCGGTTACGGAGGGCTCAGAATATTCAGACTTTATCAAATCAAAAAACTGGAACAGGGCAGCCTACCAGACCCGGCTGGAACGACTGACAGAAAGCATTAAAAACATTAAGGCTGATATTTTTGTCTTTGAAGAAATTGAAAACGAAAGTGTGCTGATGGACATTTCAAACATGCTTTGTGATTACAGCTTTAACAGGAAAAAAAACTGGAACTATGGCGTTTTTGCAAGAAATCCCGGCGAATCCATAGGCTGCGGGGTGCTTTCAAGATTTCCCATAGAAAAATACACCCTACATAATCTGGATATCAGAAACGAAAATTCTAAACAACCTGCCATGCGCCCCATCATCAGGGTGGAAGTGTGGGTAAAGGAGCAAAAACTCATTCTGCTTGTAAATCACTGGAAATCCAAATCAGGAGGGGAAGACCAGTCTGAAATATGGCGAAACTGGCAGGAATCCCTGCTTTCAAATCTTTTTGAAAACTGCCTTACAGAAAGCGAAAACGTAATTGCCTGCGGAGATTTTAACCAGGATGTTGGGGAGTTTTACAGAATATTTTATGAAGAAAGAGAGGGAAATTCCCACAAGCAGGATTTTTCACCAGAAGACTTTCAGGAAAGCCTGCTTGAAACTTCTAAAGACAATTACAGCTGCTCTTTTATTTTAAGAAAAATGTTGCCCTCTGCCCTATCTCCATTCCTGCCAGAAGAATGCTTTTTGCCCTCTGATTTTTCCGTAAAAAATCCCTGGCTTACCAAAAAGGGGCAGCTGATTGAACCCGGCTCCTATCACTACAAAGAGGCTTTTGAGAGAATCGACAATTTTTTTGTATCGCCAGAACTTTTTATAAAGAGCTTTACCCCTTTAAAAGGCCCCTGGTGCACAGAGGATGGAGTTCCCCTCCGCTACCAGATCTATTCAGGGCAGGGTTATTCAGATCATTTGCCCATAATGTGCACAATTATGCTTTAGAGGAAGGGAGTGCCCAGCGAACCCTACTTCAGCCCGACTATCCGCATTTTGTATGGCTAGCCCTAATCCAGCCGGCATTTTTATTTCAGAAGAATAAAAAAAATACCGAAAAAATAGTATGAAAAAGAATTTATTTTTTGTTGTCCTCTTTTATTTATCATTTTTTCTGGTTTTTACCACATGTTTTATGTGTTTTTATTCCTGCCGCAGCCTTCCTCCGGAAGGTCTTCCTGAAGAAATTACAGGCGGTCCAGAGCTATCCCGGGAACTCATAGGAGAAGGCCTTTTGAACGCAGATGAACTTTCGGATTTTTTCTGCAAAAATAATTCCAGCGCAAACAGAAAGCATATTAAAAAGTTCGCTCAGATTTACATAGACGAAGCCAGGGCAGAAAACATAAACTCTGATGTGGCTTTTGCCCAGATGTGTCACGAAACAGGATTCTTAAACTTTGGAAACCTCGTTGTTCCGGAAATGCACAATTACTGCGGACTGGGAGCTATGGACAGCGAACACAGAGGCGAATGGTTTGAAAGCGAAAAAATCGGTGTAAGAGCCCACATACAGCACCTCCAGGCCTATGCAACAACACCAGACGTTACCCTCACAAAAGAACTGGTCGACCCCCGCTACAGCTGGCCCCACAAGGCAAAACTGGCCCACAACGTTTACGACCTGGCAGGTTCCTGGGCAACAGACCCGGACTACGGGAAAAAATTAGACAGGCTTCTTTCCCAGATGCAGGAATGCAAAGAGCGTTAAGCACTAATAAAACCGGCAGCATTATGGAAAGATCCTAATCTGCCGGAGATTGTTAATCTTACCACTTTAGACAAAATCCCCTACAAATTAGTCTTCTTCTGACTTAGGGCAAACGCATTATAAATAAACTGTGCAAAAAAAAGTGTTAAGGTCTGCGTGGCCCGGCTCCAAAAAACGCGCAATATTGCGCTAGACGCTGTTTGTGGCAGAGGAACTATTATATGCCGCTTTCGCGGCAGCCACAAACAGAGTCTTTTTTGTCCGCAGCACGCTTTCCCAGTTGCAATTTTTTATGTATAGAATCAATAATGCGTTTGCCCTGTCTTTTGACTTTTTTTGACTTTTCCATTCTTATTCATTATATTTAAAGCATGAAGTTATATTCCAAAGAACAGATAATTCTTTCAACACTGGCAGGTGCTTTTTTCACACTGCTTATCTCAAGTCTCGTTTTCACAGGCATTTTTAAAGCCTCAAAAACAAAAGAGGCCCCCCTTAATCCTGCCGTAAGTCAGAAAGAAAACCAGACAGAAAGCCATCTTTCTCTAAAGAGCTTAAAAGATCTTCAAAATGAATATTCCAGCCAGGTAGAGAGCAGCAGGCCATTAAAAGAAAGCCCGGACAGCCCGCTGAACTCTTTCAATCAGGACTCTTTCAACAACTCTTTCAACCTGAACTCCCTCAGCGACGCCACTGACAAGCTGGTTCCAGGCAATCAAGCTTCCATCCCCCAGGATTCCTTCAATACAGAAGAAAACCTGAAAAATCAGTATCAGGTTTTGAATGACGCCTACACCTACACTCAGGACGAAGCCCAGAATATCCGGGTTTATGACTCCTGCAACGAAGCCGTTGTAAACATCAATACCCAGGTAGTTGGAGTAAACTGGTTTCTCGAGCCGGTAGTTCAGGACGGAGGAAGCGGTTCCGGCTCCATAATCGACAAGCGGGGCTATGTTTTAACCAACGTTCACGTTATAAAAGGGGCTTCGAAAATCTACGTTTCCCTTTCCGACGGCACCCAGTACGAAGCTGAGGTTGTGGGAAAAGACGAAGAATCCGACCTTGCAGTTATAAAATTCACTCCACCTGAAGGTACCATTCTTCAGACAATCTCCTTTGGCGAATCAAAAAATCTCAAAGTCGGCCAGAAAGTAATCGCCATCGGAAACCCTTTCGGTTTTGAACGAACCATGACCACAGGAATCGTTTCTGCCCTTGGCCGCCCGATTAAAAATTCCAGCAACAGAATCATCCGCAACATGATTCAGACAGACACAGCCATAAATCCCGGCAACTCAGGCGGCCCTCTTCTGGACACAAATGGAAGGATGATCGGAATAAACACCATGATTTACTCATCTTCCGGCAGCAACGCTGGAATCGGCTTTGCAGTTCCTGCAGAAACAGCCGTGAGGGTTTCAAGCGACCTCTTAAAATACGGCCGGGTTCGCCGCGGCATAATTCAGATTTCCCTGGTTCAGCTGAACAACACAATCGCAAACTACGCCCGCCTGGACATTTCAAAAGGCGTACTGGTAAGCCAGCTTACAAAGGGCGGAAACGCTGACATAGCCGGAATTACCGCAGGCACTCAGGCAGTCCGCTACGGTTCAAGCATCATTTATCTGGGCGGCGACATCATCACAGCCATCGACGGCATTGAAATCAACTCCATCGCCGACTACTATTCCGCCCTGGAATCAAAACGGCCGGGAGAATTCGTAAACGTAAAAGTCCACAGAGACGGAAAAGACTCCATTCTTCAAGTCAGACTGGCCGACCCTCAGAATCAGGAAAAAACCGAAAAGACCAGAACAAAAACCTACGGAATCTAGTTTTTTTCATTCAGGCGGGAAGGCCTCCTCCCACGGGCTTTCCAGGCCCCGCTAACGCTCGGTCTTTTGCTTTTTTCTTCCATTGCTTAAAAATCTTCTCCCCTCTCTTCTTCATAATTCCAAAAAGAAGGCCCCACCCTTCCCCCACAAAAAAAGCAAAATCCTTGCCTGCGGCAAGCCTTCCAGGCCCGCCCGCTAATCCCTTTTTCAAAGAAAAGTCTTCCCCCCTCATGACCGTGGCGTTTTCCTCTTAAGTACCAGCGCGTTTGCCTATTTAAACTTATTGTGCTACACTTTTTTACATGCGTAGATTTGTTGTAGATTCTCCATTTCAGCCTTCCGGCGACCAGGGACAGGCAATCGACAGGCTTGCAGAAGGTTTTTTGCGAGGCGATAAATATCAGACCTTAAAGGGTGTTACCGGTTCAGGAAAAACCTTTACAATGGCCAAAATCATCGAAAAAGTTCAGAGGCCAACCCTGATAATAAGTCACAATAAAACCCTTTCAGCCCAGCTTTACAGGGAGTTTAAAACTTTTTTCCCAAACAACGCCGTGGAATATTTTGTTTCCTACTACGACTACTATCAGCCGGAAGCCTACGTTCCTGCCCGGGATCTGTATATTGAAAAAGATGCCGCTATCAACAAGGAAATTGACCAGCTTAAAATGAAGGCCACCTACAGCCTGATGGAAAGAAGGGATGTTATTGTCATCGCAACAGTTTCCTGCATCTACGGTCTGGGTATGCCTGAGCTTTACAAAAGCATGCGGGTTCACCTGGAAAAAGGTCAGGTTCTGGACACCCACAAACTGGCCCTGGACTTAAGTCAGATTCAATATTCCAGAAACGATGCAATTCTTGACAGGGGAACTTTCCGAATAAAAGGGGACACCATCGAAATTTATCCGCCATACATGGAATTTGACGAGGCCTACCGCATTCAGCTGGACTGGGAAGAAATCACGGACATAAAGCGCTTTAACGTAATCAGCGGAAAAATAACAGAAGAACTGGATGAAACTTCAATCTATCCGGCAAAAAACTTTGTTGTTCCACCGGACGTTCTTCTTCAGGCAACAGACAGAATTCAGGCAGAACTGGAAGAAAGACTTGAAGTTCTCCGTGCTGAAAAAAAGCTTTTTGAAGCAGAAAGACTTAAAACCCGGGTCACCTACGACATAGAAATGATGAAAGAAATGGGCTACTGCTCTGGAATCGAAAATTATTCAGCTCCTATCGCTGGCAGAAAAAAGGGGGAGCCACCGGCAACTCTTCTTCACTACTTTCCAGATGACTTTCTCTGCATGATAGACGAAGCCCATGTAACAGTTCCTCAGATTGGCGCCATGTACGAAGGAGACCGCAGCCGTAAGCAGAATCTGGTAGACTTTGGTTTCCGTCTGCCCAGCGCTCTGGATAACCGGCCTCTTAAAATCGATGAATTCACTCAAAAAATGAATCAGGTAATTTATGTTACCGCCACCCCAAGAAAAGAGGAAATCAAGCAGAGCAGTCAGGTTGTTGAACAGATTATCCGCCCGACAGGCCTTCTTGACCCTATTGTGGAAGTAAGACCAACTGAAGGCCAGATGGAAGACATCTACAAAGAAATAAAAGCCAGAATCGAAAAAAATGAACGCAGTCTGGTGCTCACTCTTACAAAAAAGATGGCTGAAGATTTAACCGACTACCTCACCGATCTGGAGCTTAAAGTACGATATATCCACTCGGAAATCGACACTTTCGAGCGGGTAGAAATATTAAAGGAGCTGAGAAGCGGAAAAATCGATGTTCTCATCGGAATTAACCTTTTAAGGGAAGGTATAGACCTTCCTGAAGTCAGCTTTATTGCCCTTCTTGATGCAGATAAAATCGGCTTCTTGCGGTCTACAACTTCCCTTATTCAGATTATTGGTAGAGCCGCCAGAAATGCAGAAGGAATGGTTGTAATGTACGCAGACAGAATGAGCGATGCAATGAAAGAAGCCATTGACGAAACACGCCACCGCCGGGAAGTTCAGGAAGCCTACAACAAGGAACACAACATTACCCCTGTTACAATTAAAAAAGCTGTGCAGGATATACTTGAACATCAGGAAGAAGATGCAAAAGAAAATGCAAAAGTTCAGCTGGATTTGATGAAGAAGACGGCAAATCTCTTTGACAAAAAACAGAGAAGTAAACTTATTAAAGCCCTGGAAAAGGAAATGCAGGAACTTGCTGAGCATCTTGAATACGAGCAGGCAGCCGCCGTCCGTGACCAGATTAAAGAGATAAAGGAACAGTTTGGAGATTAAAGTCTTCTGCCATTGTCCAGTAAAAAGAGGTTACCATACTTTAAAAGCCCTTGACACTCATGGCAAAAACATTTAATATTTCAAAACTAATTTAGAAAATAAATTAAGGTAGGTATAAATATGTCTAGAGCGTGTGATATTTGCGGTAAAGGTGTTATGCACGGTAACAAAGTAAGTAAGTCTTACAATCATACACATCGTACTTGGAGACCAAACCTCATCACAGTAAAAGCTGATCTTGGAAACGGAACAGTAAGAACTCTCAAAGTATGCACAAGATGCTACAAGAGCGACTGGCTTGACAAGAAAGTTAAAGTACCAAAAGCTGTTGCAGAGAACTAAGCTATCTTTCAGCTAAACAAAAAACCGCCTGAAGACAAGGCGGTTTTTTTATTTAACAGATTTTATTTATTTTGATCCAGATATATTTAGCCAGAAATATTATTATAAAAGTGGGAATTTAAAGTATAAAAGCTAAACCTCCAGGGTAAGTCCATCCCAGGCAGGCTCAACAGAACCTCCATTTTCAACTATTTTTAACAAAGCCGGAAATTCATCCAGATGTTCTTTTATATATTCCTGAATTTCAACATGAGAAGAACGATGACAGATATGTATAAACCAGGTGTGCAGGCTCCCGATTCTTTCAGCCACTTCCATTGCCTGCAAAAAGGAAAAATGAGTCTGGTGCTTTTCAATCTTCAAAGCATCGATTACAAGGTGGTCAATTATTCCACCATTATCCACGATTTTCTGAATGCTCTTTTCTGAAATGTAACTTAAGTCCGTAAGATAGGCAATTGAATGCCTCTGCTTATCTTTTCCTGTAACAGAAAAAAGCCAGCCGGTACTTTTCTGTTTTCCATGCAAAAGTGGAATTGGCAAAACCCTCACATCCTTAAATTCCTCAGGATTTTTCTCCTTCATTACCCGGCTTCTTTCCAGCCGGAGTTTAGGCTTTCCACCACCAATCTGAGTTTCATTAAAGACATAGGAAAAACGGCTTTTTACATCCTTCAGGGTACTTTTGTTTCCGTATATACAGATACCATCCCCTTCAGTTTCTTTTCCCAGTTCCGGATTTGTTAAATGACTGGAAGAAATAGTATGACTGAAAATTCTTATATCATCCAGACCATGGAGGTGATCAGCGTGACTATGGGTCAAAAGTACGGCATCTACCTTCTTAATTTTATACTTAAGGGCCTGAATTCTGAATTCTGGCCCAATATCTATCAGAATGTTTGTTTGGCTTTTATCTTTATTTTTGTGAGTAAGATAGGCGCTGCACCTGAGCCTTTTATCCCGCTTATCTTTTGAAAGACAGACAGGACACTGGCAGGCGATACAGGGGATTCCGTGACTGGTTCCAGTCCCAAGCAAAGTCATTTTCATTTTTTTTCTTCCATTTTTACTGCTATAGTCTGCAAAAAATTATGCCCGCTGATTTTCTTTCAGCAGGCATTTTTCATTCTAGAATATATACTTGATTCCCAGCTGTCCGCCATAATAAATCTTCTTTCTAGGATAACAGTAAAGAAGACCACCAGCTGTTACATAAAGGGAAGTTGCAGGAATCATCACAGAAAGCTCAGCCCCTAGTTCAAGTGTCCGGTTATATACAAATTCATCCACGGCTTCCTTATTCTTTCCACCCTGTCCTACAGAAAAATATCCGTTTGCACTATGCAAACTAGCCCAGCCGTTCACAGCCAGCTCAGGGAATGGTCTGAACATAATTGCAAGGGAATTCTTCCAGGTGTTATCCCCAAATGTTGGATCTGAAGTTGTAGCTCCCATAAAATACTGAGATGTAAAGCCCACAAAAAGCATAGACATATCAGCACCCAGCATAGCACCAAAGTTTATTCCCCGGCCATCTGCCATTCCATAAGGAGGGTAGACCATGTGCTCAGACCAGCCGTAACCTGCAAAACCACCTAGATTTACATTTACAGGTCCTGCAGAAAGAATTGTTCCCGCATAACGAACGGAACCGCCCACCAGGAACATTGGAACTTCCTGTTCAACGCCGTCAGCGTCCGTTATTATTTTAGGTTCCTTATCAGGATAGAACTGAAGATTAAAATCAAAATCCAGTCCCTTGAATGGAGAATAAGCAAATGCTCCTCCAACCGGGAAGTTTGAAAGATGTCCTTTTGTAGTAAAGAGACCTTTTCCAAACCCTCCTATGTAAAGGGAATTTTCTGGAACTGACAGAGCAACCGGAACAGAACCGATTCCCAAACCTCCGTCTGCAAAATCGTATAGATAATACGTAAGGGTATAATCAATTCTAGTCTGCACAGACAGAGAATAGTTTTCAGCAGTAAATGTTATTTTGTAAGTTCCTGCAGGAAGTTTATCGCCCCCCTTATCACGCCCGTTCCAGCTGAAAACTTGATCCCAGGTAGTAAATTGTGGAAATTCCTTTTTTGCAACAAGTTTACCGGCTTCATTTCTGATTTCAGTAAATCCACTTCCAGTATTTGTTACGGAACCTGTTATCACACATTTTCCAAGAGCACCCTGATAATTAGGATTAAAGGCGTTTCGGCTGGCGGTAAGGCTGGTCACTTCAAAAGGAGCTGTTTCCATCCTTACAAAAATTCTTTTTACAGTAAAGGCCCTTATCATTATCTGGGCTTCAAAATCCCGGTAACCGAATTTTCTAACCTTAATTGTGTGAATTCCTTCTTCAATTCTTGCCATTCCGAAAGGAAGACGAACGCCGTCACAATAGAAAAGACAGCCATCAATATTTGTGTGAATATCAATAACACCCTTATTTTTTTCAAGGACGGCATAACAGAAGTTAGACTTTCCTTTAACAACATAAGCCGGTACAACCTGAGTTTCATAACCCTGGGCTTCAATTCTTACCTGATGAGTACCAGCCCCAATAGTTTTTATGGTAAGAGGAGTTCGTCCTGCGTAGCTTCCGTCTACGTATACAGCAGCTCCGGTAACATTTGTTCTAACAGTAAGATGGGTTTCTCCTCCAGGCAAATCTTTACCGGTAAGAGAAATTTTCTGAGATGAAAGCTTCCCCGGATCCTTAGATGTGTTTCCCTTTGTAAGGGCAGTTTTATGAGAACCTAACTTTTCCTTTTCTGCCGGAGAAAGAGAGCTTTCACTCACTTCTGCCTCACTTGTATAGGAAGTTGAAGGCGCGGTAGCAGCATTATTTTTTGCCGTTACAGACTGACTTTTATTCTTTTCAAGAGAACGAATAGAAGGAAGAGCAAAAAGAGAATTATTTAATAATAAAAAAGCGCCAAAAAGCACTACAATTTTTTTAATCATTTTCATAACAACAAATTATACAGAAGTTTTTTTTATAAGTAAACAATAAAAAATCAGCTCCTAAAAAATCAAAAAAAATTATCCAGGTCGCAAACCGCCAGGGGTAATTACTTCCCACATTACAAAAACTAACCTGCATCTTTTTCGCAAAAAAGCAGATTGTTTTCCATAAAACTAAAATAGGAGTTTTTATCAAAAATAATGTGATCCAGAAGTTCCACCCCCAGTACTTTTGAACACTTAATAAGGGTTTCCGTTGTGGAAATATCGTCCTTGGATGGCGAGCAGTTGCCACTGGGATGGTTGTGAGCCACAATAACAGCTGCCGCATCTTCCTTTATGGCCTCGCAAAACACTTCCCTGGGATGAATAAAAGTCTGGTTCACCGTTCCCACAGAAACAACCTTTATCTGAATTATTTCATGAGCCCCCGTCAAACTTATGCAAAGAAAATGTTCTTTTGGAAAAACAGAATAGTTTTTTATAAAAGGAACAATATCAGAAGGCCTTTTAATAACAGCCGAGTTTTTGGAATTGAGCCGCCGTCCCAGTTCCCAGGCGGCCCCAATCTGCAGGGCCCTCCCCTCCCCCATTCCTTTTATTTTTAAAAGATTATCCACAAGCCGGTTTTCATCAGAAACGCAGATTGCCTGCATTACCATGGAAGAAAGCTTATCTACAGGACAGGATTTTGTTCCGCTTCCCAAAATCAGCATGACCAGTTCGTCATCGGAAGCGTATCTAAGTCCATGCTTTAATGTTAATTCTCTAATATCTGGTTTCATTTTTATTCCCTACATATTAATGTAAGAAAATAACCAAAAAATACCAATCTCATAAAAAAAAATCGGCCTCGCCCCCTCCTCCAGTCAGAATATATTCCCTATTTAAATCCAATTAAAAAATGCAACTCTTGTGCCATAAAAAAAATCCGGATATCTGCAAATGCAAATACCCGGATTCCCGTCTTATAATTTTAGCCTGCTGAATGGAAGCAAGGCTAAATCTTGAACCAAAAATCAGACTAGTAAACTACAACAATCTTATTTTTAGGAAGTTTTCCTTTTAAGACTCCGCCCTGAACCTTGTATTTGATTCCGTGAGCTTTGTCCTGGTATGTTCCGTCAGGAAGATCGATGTTGAACTCAAGCTTTGTATTTTTCTTTCCACAGTTGAAAGCAACAAAACCTCTGTTTCCACGCTTGATAACCAGAATAGAAGTGTCATCACCGTTGAACATCTCTTCATCTTCACCAACCATTTCTTTTCTGAAAAGGTTTACGGCTACAACTTCAGGATTTTTGAATTCATCGTTTCCGGCATCACCAATCTGGCTTACTCCAGGGAACTGAACACCTTCCGGTCCCTTAGGTCTTGAAAGGAAAAGGGGTGTTCCATCTTTTCTTGCAGTGATTACAGCCCAGCCGCAGCGAAGCTGGAAGTTTGTAAGACGAGCAGATTCACCCTGGTTTGCATAAGTGTCGTGAGACTCAACCCAGGTTACAAGCTTGTCTGGACCTGCATCGTTTCTAAAATCCTTAAGGCCGGAAGCCTGAAATTTGTGGTTCTTTGTATCGGCTCTCAGGATTGCGCCGTAGCTGCTTGCAACAACGCTCATGAATTCGCCGTAAGCATCTTCTCTAGCTCCTCCACCCTGAAGAACTTCTCCATAGATAAAAAGTTCGTCAGCCCTGTGAAGGCTTTCTCCACGGATTGCCTTGCGGCCGGTAAAAATCGGCCAGAAGTCGTTTTCTTTTGAACGGGGATCCTTAGGATCGTCAGGAAGACCGATGTGTTTTGCAGTATCAAAACGGAAGCCGTCAGCACCGCAATCTATTACATCGTTCATAAATTTCATAAAATAAGCCTGAAAATCAGGATTTTCTGTGTTTACATCAGGAAGACCGCCCATTGAATAAGTTGTACACTGAAGTCGATCACCATAATTTGAGATTCCACGCTTTTCACCCTCGTGGTAGAGGTTTTCAATTCCGCCAACTGCATCCAGGAAGTCTTTTGCAATTTCCTTTTTGCGTGGGGTTGTATGGTTTGGAAGAACATCGATGATTACACCGATTCCGTATTCTTCAGCTTTCTTACACATAGAAATAAATTCGTCCCGTGTTCCAAGCTGATAGTTTCCAATTTTCCAGTCAGTTGGCTGATAGTGGAAGTACCATTTTCCTGTTAAATCGGCACCCAAAAAATCAAGTCCGCCATAATCGCCCTCAAGACAGGTATTTACAGGAGATGGCTGGACAGCGGTAAATCCAGCAGCGGCAATTTCAGGAAGTTTTTCTTCAATAGTCTTAAAAGACCAGCAGAAACAGTGGAGAATGGCACCTTCCTTGATACTTTTTTTTGTCTGCGCTCCAGCGGTAAAAGTCAGCGCGACCAGCAAAACAAATAAATAAATCTTTTTCATAAAGACCATTTTATACCAGATTTTTCATTCTGTCACTTTTTTTATTTTTTTGGGGCAACTGTTTTTCCCACGGGTGTTCCAGGGGCCCGCTCACGCTCGGTCTCCGGCTACGCCCTCGCCTGGGCTTCCGCCTTTTTCCACTTCGTCATTTCTGTTTTTCGAAAGAAAAACAGAGCGGAAGCCTAAAACCAGTTTTTATCCAAACAAAACAAAAAAGGCTTCCGCCCACCCCTTCCATACCCGGCCCGGCACTGCCGTTAAAACAAAAAAGACTGCCCTCTCAAAAAGGCAGTCTTTCCATTGTTCTAAATTAAATGCAGTCTGTAAAATTATGCGCGACCCAGGTATGAAACAACCAGCTGTCCCATTTTCTTTGTTCCGGCAAGTTTTCCAGCTTTTTTGCATTCTTCAAGCATGCTTCCTGCAATGTCCCGGCATCTCCATCCGTCATCCAGAACAGCAGAAACTGCTTTTTCAATGTCGCTGGCTTCTTTTTCAAGACCAAAGTCATAGCGCAAAAGCATTGCGGCACTCAAAATAGTTGCAAGAGGGTTTGCAATATCCAGACCTGCAATATCAGGTGCAGAACCGTGGATTGGTTCGTAAAGACCAGGACCAGTTCCGTCTCCAATACTTGCAGAAGCCAGCATACCGATACTTCCTGTAATCTGGCTTGCCTCGTCAGAAAGAATATCGCCAAACATATTGCTTGTAACAATAACGTCAAACTGGCGTGGATTTTTTACCAGCTGCATGGAAGCATTGTCTACATACAGATAATTCAGTTCAACATCAGGGAAATCAACCTTGATTTCTTCAGCGATTTTTCTCCAGAGCTGGCTTGAAACAAGAATATTTGCCTTGTCTACAAGAGTTACCTTCTTTCTTCTGTTTTTAGCAAATTCAAAGCCCATGCGAAGGATGCGTTCAATTTCAGGGCGGCTGTATTTTTCAGTATCCCAGGCAACATTTCCGTCTTCAGACTTGCCTTTTTCACCAAAGTAAATACCGCCGGTAAGTTCGCGAACGATAAGAATATCAATTCCTTCACCTGCAATTTCGTCTTTTAAAGGGCAGGCTTCTTTAAGCTGAGGCCACATAACTGCAGGACGCAGGTTAGCATAAACTTTAAGGGCTCCGCGAAGTCCAAGAAGGGCTCTTTCAGGTCTGAGTTCAGAAGGAAGTGTATCCCATTTAGGACCACCTACAGCACCCAAAAGACAGGCATCGCTGTTTTTTGCAATTTCAAGCTGCTCTTCCGGAAGAGGCTTTCCAAATTTATCAATAGCGTTTCCGCCTGCATAAACAGTCTGGTACTCAAATTTGTGACCATACTTTTTTGCGATTACCTCAAGAACGTTCACAGCTTCAGCAACAACGTCCGGTCCGATTCCATCGCCAGGAATCAAAGCAATTTTCTTTTCCATATTTAAATCACCTTAAAAAATAATTTCTTCTATAAAACGATGTTCCTATTATCGCGTTATTTTAGCATTGCGTCAAAGGGGTTCTCTGTTCTGTACATTTTCCTAAGCTTAGGCTTTTCAATTTTGCCCGTAGGATTTCGCAATACAGGAGCAAAGATTATCTTCTTAGGTCTCTTGTATTTTGGGAGTTCAAGACAGAAATTGTTAACATCTTCTTCGCTGCATTTATATCCTTCCTTTACCTCAATGATGGCGCAGGAAATTTCACCCAGTCTCTTATCGGCAAGTCCTATTACGGCAACATCTTTTACCGCTTCCATTCTGTGAAGGAAGTCTTCTATCTGTACAGGATAGATATTTTCTCCTCCTGTGATGATAACGTCTTTCTTGCGGTCTACCAGATAGATAAAGCCGTCCTTGTCTTCCATTGCCATATCGCCGGTGTAAAGCCAGCCTTCCTTGTCCAGAACTTCTTCAGTTGCCTTTGGATTTTTGTAGTATTCCACCATTACGCCTGGACCAAATACTGCAAGCTCGCCAACATCTCCCTTCTGAACCTCTTTGCGGTTTTCATCCACAATTTTAACCTGCCAGCCGTAGCCTGCCTTTCCAATGGCACCGATTTTGTGGTCGTTACCAATTCCAAGGTGAACACAGCCAGGTCCAATGCTTTCAGAAAGACCATAGTTGGTGTCGTAATCGTGATGAGGGAAATATTTTTTCCAGTCTTCGATAAGTTTTTTTGGAACCGGCTGGGCACCAATGTGCATAAGGCGCCACTGGGAAAGACAGAAATTGTCGATTGACAAATCTCCCCTGTCCAGACTGTCCAGAATATCCTGAGCCCAAGGTACTAAAAGCCAGACGATAGTACATTTTTCATCGCTCACAGCCTTTAAAATTACATCAGGCTTTGTTCCCCTCAAAAGTACAGCCTTGCTTCCGCTTATAAGAGAGCCGAACCAGTGCATTTTAGCCCCTGTATGGTAGAGTGGCGGAATACAAAGGAAAACATCATCCTTTGTCTGGCCGTGGTGCTTCTGTTCCACCTGGGCAGAATGAACAAGAGCCCTGTGCTTGTGAAGAATAGCCTTTGGAAAGCCTGTTGTTCCTGAAGAAAAATAAATTGCTCCAAAATCGTCGTCAGTAATTGGAATATTCAGATTCTGACTGGAATAGTTCATTACAGACATAAAGTAATTTTCGCTGAAAGTAGGAGCATTTCCTTCTCCAACAAAAATCAAAAGACGGTGGGCAATTACCCTGTCGCTGATAGCTTCCATTCGGCCGATAAATTCCGGTCCAAAGAAAAGCACGCTTATATCAGCCAGGTTCATACAGTATTCAATTTCATCGCTGGCATAGCGAAAGTTCAGAGGAACTGCCAGGGCTCCGGTTTTTAAAATTCCAAAATAGATAGGAAGCCATTCCAGACAGTTCATCAAAAGAATACCAACCTTATCTCCCTTTCTTACCCCTCTTTCCAAAAGATAATGGGCGCAGCGGTTGGCTTTTTCATTAAATACATGCCATGAAATTTCACGGCGGTATGGCAGGTTAGGCTCAGGCTGGGTAAGATCAAAATCCTTCCAGGTGATGCGCATTGTTTCCCTAACCTCAGGATTCAGTTCTACAAGGGCTACATCGTTAGCGTAGTCCTTAGCATTTTTTTCAAGATAGTTTGTAATTGGCATAAAATTCTTTTTTTTAAGAAAGCAAAAGTCCTTTTTGTAAAAAAGCTCTTAAAAATCAAAAGGCCTTTCAAAAAAAGCATTCCCGAAAGAAAACTTTTGAAAAGCTCTTCAGAAGTTTCCTTTCCGGCTTTTGCCCCCTTCCCCCTTAATTATTCCTTTCATTCCTTCAAAAATTCCTCTTTTTTTGAAGGATTTTTTTTTACAGTTTTTTAATCAGGTTTACCATTTCAATGGCGCCAAGAGCACAGTCGTAGCCCTTATTTCCGGCCTTGCTTCCGGCCCGTTCAATTGCCTGTTCAATGTTTTCAGTTGTGATAACTCCGAACATAACAGGAATTCCGTTCTTCATGGAAGCCTGGGCAATTCCCTTAGATACTTCAGCGCAAACATAGTCGTAATGGCTGGTAGAACCACGGATAACTGCTCCTACAGCAATAACTGCGTCGTATTTTCCGCTGGAAGCAAGTTTGTCTGCGATTACAGGAATTTCAAAAGCTCCCGGAACCCAGACAGCGGTAATATTCTTTTCTTCCACTCCGTGGCGAACAAGACCGTCTACAGCTCCACCCAAAAGTTTATTTACGATGATTTCATTAAAACGGGAAGCAACGATTGCAACCTTCATTCCCTCTGGTGCAACAAGTTTTCCCTCAACAAGATTAATAGTATTCATAATATATTCCTTCAAAAAATTAAATTTATTATCTCACATAAACTAGAGTTTTTCCATAAAAATATGGCCCATTTTGTCTCTTTTAGTCTTAAGATAGGCCCGGTCGTAGTCCTGTGGGGCAATCTCAATCGGTACCCTCTCATTTACTTTAAGACCAAAACCGTCCAGACCGTAGATTTTTTCAGGATTGTTTGTTAAAAGGCGCAGGGATTTACAGCCCAGATCCCTCAAAATCTGAGCACCAATCCAGTATTCCCTTAAATCCGGCTTAAAGCCCAGCTTTACATTGGCTTCCACAGTATCAAGTCCTTCTTCCTGAAGAGTGTAAGCCTTAAGCTTGTTAATAAGCCCGATACCTCTTCCTTCCTGCCTCATGTAAAGGATTACACCACGACCCTCTTCAGCAATTTTTGCCATAGCCGCATGAAGCTGAGGGCCGCAGTCGCATCTCTGGCTGCCAAAAACGTCCCCTGTAAGACATTCCGAATGAACACGGCACAAAACATTATGTCCGTCACCCAAATCTCCCCTTACAAGAGCCACATGGTGCTCACCGGTAATATCGTTTACATAACCGTATATATCAAAATCTCCATATTCTGTGGGGAGTTTTGCCTTTGCTTCGCGCACTACATGCTTTTCATGCACCCTCAGATAATCCTGCAAAGCCTTAATTGTAATAAACTTAAAGCCCATTTTTTTTGCAAATTCCTGAAGCTCCGGAGTTCTCATCATAGTTCCGTCTTCCCGCATAATTTCGCAGCAAAGACCGCATTCTTCAAGACCAGCAAGCCGGCACAAATCCACTGTTGCTTCAGTGTGACCGTTTCTAACCAGAACACCCCCCTTTTTTGCAATCAGAGGAAACATGTGACCAGGCCGGCGAAAATCCACAGGCTTGCTTTCCGGATCGATGCACTTTAAAGCTGTTATAGAGCGTTCTGCCGCACTGATTCCTGTGGTGGTAGAAACATGATCAATACTTACGGTAAAAGCAGTTTCGTGATTGTCAGTATTTTCCGCAACCATTGGATATAAGTCCAGTTTTCGGGCAAGAGACCCACTCATTGGAGTACAAATCAACCCCTTTGCGTAACTTGCCATCAAATTTACATTTTCCTGAGTAGCAAAGCGGGCCGCACAAATCATATCACCCTCGTTTTCCCGGGTTTCGTCGTCGCTTACAAGAATAATTTTTCCAGCTTTTAAATCTTCCAAAGCTTCTTCAATTGTATTATATTTAAAATCTGCCATAAAAACCTCTCAAAATTTATTTTTTACGGGGCGCCTGCCCCTCGCTCCCAAGCCTGAAAGCTCCAGTCAGCGGCCCTTTTCAAGTTCCCCTGCCTTCCCCTTTCAGTCTTGTCCACTACCCCCTCTAGCGGGTGAGAGAGGCTTCTTGAAGCCTCTGATATATAGAAAGCCGTTAAAAAATCTTCGAAAGAAGATTTTAGGCTATTCTTTGATACAGCCCCTTCCGGTCTTTTCC
>JAILKG010000094.1 GCA_024693915.1 Treponema sp. | reverse complement strand
TCATTTTATCAAGAGTCCCCTTCATCATCAAAAAAGGAGTTGCAAAAAAATGAACCATATTACAGAAAACCAGAATAAAAATTGTATTGTGGAGGGCAGTTTTTCTGAAAGTCAAAAGAAAAGCGATACCCAGAACCATTCCCGGCAGAGTGTTTGAAACCTGAGCCATGGCTTCAATGATTTTAGTTCCATGGGGATGAATTTTGCTTCTGGCACTGGCAAGGGCAGCAAGATATACAAAACCGGTACCAAAAAAGGCAGTAAGAAAACTTACCGTAAGAGAATTTCTAAAAACCCTCATAAGGGAAGAATCTGAAAAGGCAGCCTTGTAGTTGCTCATGGAAAACTTCATGTTATATGGCCATTCTGCAACAAAAGGAGAAACAAAAATCACCACAAAAATAGAAAGCATACACAAAAGGATAAGAACTGAAAGGCTTGTCCAGATAATATCCCGGGCAATGTTTTTTGAAAAATCAAAATTGGAAATTTTATTGTATCTTATGTTAAATCTCTGAAGATAATTTAATAGAAGAATACTTAAGACTGAAGGGAAAAGCATCATAAGGGCAATAACCGCCCCCTGCTGGAAGTTTGGAATGCTTCCAAGCATAGTGTTGTAAAGAAGCTCTGCTACAACAATGTAACGGCCGCCAATGGATGCCGGAATACCAAAGTCAGTAAAAGAAAGGAAAAAACTCTGGATAATAGAAACGGCTATGGTTCCAAGAAGAGGCTGAAAAATAGCTGTAAAGAAGCATTTTATTGAAGAATCCCCCATTACCTTGCAGACAACGATAAAACGCTTGTCGATAAACTGCATAGTGTTTCTGAGGAGTGTAAAGGAAATTGGAAGAGTATAAATTACATAACAGAAAAGAAGACCGTTAAAGCCGTAAAAATCAAAAAGTTTATGGCCAATAAGCCTGGTTAAAAGCCCGCTTTTACCAAAAGAATAGATGATTGCAAAACCATAGGTAATAGTAGGAAGCAGCATGGGAAAAACAGCCAGAGTTCTGATTGTTTTTTTTGCCCAAAGTGGAATATTTGTAAAATTTTCAGTATAGGCCAGGATAAAGGCCAGAATTGTTGTAATTATGGCGCTTAAAAAAGAAACTTTTGTACTGTTCCAGAAGGCCAGAGCCAGTTTACCCTTTGTAAAAACAGAGGAAAAATTATTGAAAGAAAAAGAGCCTCTGAAAGTAAAAGCATTTTTTACCAGCACGCATACAGGAAGAAGGATAAAAAATGCCAGAAAAAGAAGGACAACAGTAAAAACCGTATTGATCTGTTTATTTTTCATTTTGTCCCCGGTTAAAAAGTTTATAGATATTGTCTTTTTTAATCTTAAGCTGGTTCAGAATAAAATTTTCAACAAATTCGCTTTTAGGATTATTTAAAATTTCAGAAGGCTTGTCGAACTGTTCAATTTTGCCCTTATTAAGAATCAAAACCTTATCGCTGATAGTAAGGGCTTCTTCAGGATCATGGGTTACGATTATTGTTGTAAGCTTGAAGTCCTTGGCAATGGTAACAATTTTTTCTTTAATTGATTCCTTGATAACGCCGTCAAGAGCAGAAAGAGGTTCATCCAGAAGAAGAATTTTTGGTTTCATTACCATAGTTCTTGCAAGGGCTACCCTCTGCTTCTGTCCCCCGGAAAGCATGTCGATTTTTTTGTTAAGCTGCTCCTTTAAATCCAAAAGCTCAATAAGGGAGTCAACTTCTTCCTTAGTGGAACGGTCAGGAAAGTTTTTTAAGCCGTAAACAATATTTTTATAAGCCGTAAGGTTTGGAAAAAGAGCGTAATCCTGAAATACAATGTTGAATCCCCTTTCCTGCATAGGCTTTTTTGTAATATCTTTGTCATTAAAAAGAATTGAACCTGCCTCAGGATTGTACAGCCCTAAAATCAGGTTCAAAAGAGTTATCTTACCGCTTCCGGAAGACCCCAGAATGGAAACAATTTCAGAATCCTGAATCTGAACAGAAATTCCGTCAAGAATTTTTGTATTTCCAAAAGATTTTTCAATATTTTTAAGCTCTAACACTTGAGACTCCTGTGATTTTTAAAAGAACAAACATATTTTAATGGAATGAGTGTACAATGTGCAAGAGTATCATTAAGTTTTTTCTATATTAGATAAAAAAAGTCATTTAAATTTCGAAGCGTACTGCACTATTTTACAAAATTACACCATTAATCTTTAATAATTCTCTTGCAGTGTCTAATGCAAATCTTTATCAAGACCGGCTTTTACCATAGAAGTAAACCAGCCGCCGTTCCCGTTTGGAGAAGTTGCATGACGACCTTTTTCTTCAAGAAGAAGTTTTCCATTGAAATCAACAGCACAAGCCATATCCTG
>JAILKG010000085.1 GCA_024693915.1 Treponema sp. | reverse complement strand
TTTTTATGATGGCACGAAAAGGCGTATGGATTCCGTGCATCATACTTGCAATTGTATGGGCAGCACACGTAATTTATTTTATGTTCAGAGTAAAAACATTAAAAAATGAAAACACACAGGACGTTATAAAATGAAAAAGACTTTCCTGAGCTTTCAATGAAATACAAGCCTGGAAAAATGCCTTTTGCTATAACTTTGAACAAATCAGATGCCAGATAGCTAAGAAAAGATGATATAAAATTATCCGTGGTAACTATTCTTTCAATTTGCATACAGATAGACCTTCTGAGAACTCGAACCTTTACTAATTACAACTTCTATCTTATCGTTCTGGGCAGTACCCAATTTATACAAAACAAATCCGTTTGGTCTTAAAGAATCTGGAATAAAATTCCATGAAAACAATGCTGGTCCTTTGTATAATTTTTCTTCCGACTGTGAATTCTGGATTAAGTCTGAATTTAAAACTTCTGAACTCCAATTATAAAAATCATCATTCAAATTAATTGCTGAAAGAGGATACATACTTGAGCTAAAATCATCTTTGTTTAGTGAAAAATCGGCTTTTTCAGAAATAAGGGACAATGTATAAAGCCTAAATAATTCTTCAAAAGAATAATTTGTTTTTGCATTTTGATTTACGGCGTAAACGATTGCATTTTCATTTGCAGATTTACTGGTTGCAACTGCCTTAATAAAATCAGTTCCTCCAAAATTTCTTGAACACCAGGCACTAAACGCATATAGAACAGAATAAGATAAAGAACCTTGTGATGTGTTATATTCTAATCCTGAGAAAATATAGTGAGCATTAAAACTTGATAATCTGTATCTTGGGCTTTCTTCTAATGGAATGCCTAAAAAATCGAAAAGAGCGTCTTCTGCACTTAAGGCAAGAAATTCCTTAAACCAGGTTTCTTCATCCTCATCTCGTAGAAGTCCAAAATCAATCATATGCTGAAATTCATGTGCCAGAGTAGAAAGTATTTTATCTGGATTTTTTTTGGCATAATAAGAATCTATATAAAAATACTTTCCCTGATTTGAATACCGCAAATCACCTTTTTTTTCTGGAAGAAAATAATCTTTATCGTAAAAATAGCCCATAACACCTTTTGAATAAAGTGAATAATAATCACAGCCAATGTCGTATAAGACTATGTTTACTTTTGAGTCGGTTGCACTCCATTCTTCCATAGTTGAATAAACCTGGTCACCATAAAAAATGCTTTCAGATTCAGGACCAAAGAGATTTCGTTCTGCCAGATAAAGTTCATCAAATTTTTGAGCAAGAGCTTTTGCCGTTTCTGCAAGTTCATCTGTGTAATAATCATCAACAATCCATACATAGCAGTATTGACCTATTGCCCGTAAAGTTGATTTTTTATTTCTGTAAGTTTGCATTGAAAGGTCATTATCAACATAAATTTTTTTTACAGTTTCATTTTCTACCGGATTTGTAATTTTTTCTGGTTTTGTAAAAGATGAATCTGCGGCTGCCCTTGCCGCTATATAAGATGCATTTTTTACTGATTTTACTGACTTATAAAAAATTCTGTCTGTATGATTTTGGCAGTATCTTTGTTTTTCGGCATTTTCTAATAATTGAGTACCATTAAGAACCTCGTTTATTCCATTAATTTTTTTAATTACGCGAATATTTTCTTTTTGAATTTCTGCTTTATTTGGATTTGTAAATATTGCATATATTGATTTACCCTTTACATTTTCCAAACATAAAGTTTCTTCTTCTGTAGTTTTAATTTCTAAAGATTCTAGGGGGTGTGTTACCGGTGGTTCTTGTTCAGAACTAACTGTCTGTTTACATGCTATAAAAACAAGTAACAAAACAGAACCCACAAAAAAAAGTTTTATTTTTTCCATTTGATTAATCCCTAACTTCTTTGAAATCATTAAGTGTAACAGAAATTGAAAGAGGCATACTTCCAGGGATAAAAGAAAAACTTAAATGCTTCCATGTTTGATTAAAAACACCTTCAAAAGAATTTATTTTTATTGGTAAAACTTTTTCATCATTAATTGTGAAAACAATTTTTGGCTCGTTTTTTGAAGCAGAAGAAGTAACTGCTCCATTTTCATTAATTGAGCCAGATATATAAATATCTCCTATACGCATTTTTGGCGAATAAGAAAAAGCATTCATTTTTACAATAAAGTTTGAATCATTTTGAAAAATTTCATATTTTAATGTCGGAGAGGAAGTTACGCTTCCGCTTACTGTAAGAGGTGTTTCTACTTCCCATGTAGTTTTATTAGAAAGTTTTAAAGAATTACTGTTTGTGCTTCCTGTTACAGTAACCAAAAGTGCCAGGTAATTCATTTCACTACGAGTATCACTGGCCCTTCCTTTTTTTGCATGTGGATTTTGACCTATAAAATTCATTCTGAAAGAAGCAGTAAAGGCTTCGTCATTTAAGTTTAAGGTAAACTTATCTACAATAAAATTAAGAGATTCGTTTGTTTTTTCATCAGCTTCTCCATTTGTACTATTTTGAGAGTCAAGAAAAATTGGTGTAGCTGCAAGCTGAGCACTTTTATTTTGTAAATAATAATCTCCGTTGTGCTCATATAACTGTACAGAAAATTCCGGCACACTTAAACGACCTCCAATAACAAATGGATTTACAGTTACAGTATTGATTTTGCCTTTTTCACTTATTTTGGATTCAATTAAAATATTTTCTTCCCAAACGGAAATTGTTTTTTCAGGAGAAGGCACGCTTATTATTGTACTATCAGAAACATTAAGCGAATTTATTTTTGCAATTCCATAAAAAACCGTCGTATTATCTGGCTCAAGAAAATCTTTATCTTCTTTAGCTAAACGCACAACCCGGAATCCTGTTTGTTCATTGCATTCATCAGGCATCTGATACCAACGGCTGGTAACAGAACAGAACTCTGATGAATAATTTGCAACACAACCACCACGAACAACTCTGTAAGTGCCTGCTGCTGCCCCACTTGGATTTTCAATTCCTTTACGGTTTGAAGTATATTGATTTGCATTGTATAAATCCCAGCAGAATTCCTGAACATTTCCGCTCATGTCATAAAGACCCCATTTATTTGGCTTAAGCGTTTTTGTTCTTTGGGAAGTGGCACCATTTGTGTTGCTATAATTCCATGAAAAATCATTTAGATTAGAATTATCTGATGTTCCGCTCCATAAAATTTCGTCACAATTTGAATTCCCAGCTCTTGCTGCATATTCCCATTCTGCTTCGG
>JAILKG010000049.1 GCA_024693915.1 Treponema sp. | reverse complement strand
TAATATTGTTCTAAAATTAAAGCAAATATCAAAAGTTTACATTTTACAGCAAGATGCAAAGACCTTTGCCCCTTAGAGCGGTGAAGGTCTTTTTTTTCAGCTGGTCAAGAACGCTTTTCAGGTCAAAAATGCTGGCGGAAGGGGATGTAGAATTAATGCTGTTTGCGGTGGCTGAAATATCTGCAGCGCTTGAAATATCTGGGGAGCCAGAAAGGTTTACGGTTTTAGAAATGTCCGGGCGGGCTGATAAGTTCTGGCTGGCAGATGAATTTGTGATGCAGCTTGCCTTCTGGCTGGCGGATGGTGCTGAAGAATTACTGCTATTTACCGCGCCTGAAATATCCGGGAGTCTTGTTGAAGAGCAGAAGTTTTCTGCCTTTATTGCTTCCAGAAGGTCAATTACGCTTTGAGCCTGGCTTTTATCGGCAAAGTCCAGCTGGAAGATTTCTCCCATGTAGGACCAGCAGATTTGGTAGCGGTCAGAAGTTATTTTTTGAAGAAGGGGACTTCCACCCAGCCAGACGCACTTTCTGTTGGAAAAATCTTTTGGTATAGAATAAAAGTCGCTGTTTCGTTTTTTTTCATAGTTGGAAATGAGATTTTCAACATAATTTTTGGGGATGGAAGGTTTTGGAACTTTAAATGAAAAATAGCTTTCCACATTTTTTCCAAGTTTTTCTCCGTTCATCCAGAAATTCAGGGCTGTGTTCAGGGGTTCTGCATACTTCTGACTTTTTTCCTGACCTTCAAATTTAATATCGTTTTCGGCAAAGGAATTTTCTTTTAAAATTGGTTTTAGTTCCGGGTGTTTACCTTCCTGCCATTCCTTAAAAACCGTAGAGTGGCGGGTTAATGAAAATTTATGCCAGAAAGCTGAATCAATCAGGCCCTGAGCAAACATCTGGCGTAAAGTTTCCATGGAATCTATCAGGTCCTGTTCGCTCTGGTTCCAGAAACCAAAAATCATATAGGTGTGAACAAGAATACCAGCTTCTTTAAAAGCGCATATTGCGTTTACGATATTTTGGATTTCAGTTCCCTTGTTCACAGAGTCCAGGCCTTTACCTGTGGCAATTTCTATTCCTCCGGAAACTGCCGTTAGTCCGCCTTTGGAAAGCAGGTCTGCCAGATCTCGGGAAAAGGTTTTTTCAAAGCGGATATTTCCCCAGAAGGTAAGACGCTGCTTTTCTTTTGCTTTTTCAAGGTTTTTTAAAGCGAATTTCTGAAGTGAAACTGGAGGGCAGGCTTCATCCACAAAATGAATTCCATAAATTCCAGTTTTTTCAGCCTGGTCATAAAGTCCCTCGTAAAGATAGGAGATATTTGTTCCGCAGTAGTTTTTTACATAGTCCAGGCTGGTGTCGCAGAAGGCGCAGCGGTGCCAGTAGCAGCCATAGGCCATAAAAGCCTTTAGCCAGGCGCCGTCGTTCCAGATTCTGTGCATGGCATTGTTGTCGTCGGCAAGCCTTGGAGATTTTGAAAAATCTATAGAAGAAAAGTCCGGAATAACATTTTTAAGCATTTCCCGCTCAAAATTTTCCAGATTCTGATCATTTTCTTTCTGATTTATTATTCCGTCTTTTGAAAGATAGCGGATTTTATAAAGAGGCTGGCTCTGACTATATAGGTTTTCAAAACTTTTCTGGCATGAAAAAGAGTTTTTTTCAAATAAATCAAAGATTTCAGAATAACTTCCGTAGCCCTTGTCGTAGCTTAGAATGTGGCAAAAATCAAAAAGCCGTTTTTCGCCATGCTGACGGAGTTCTGTGTTTATGTAGCCGCCTCCAAAAGCCACGAAAGCTTTTTTGCCATACAGGGAGCGAATCAGGCGGGCAGTAAATAATGCTGCCTGAAAACAGCCTGGAAAGGGGATTGTAATGCAAAAAAGCGTGTCCCGGGTAAGAGGAAATGGAGAGAGTTTTTCCCGTAAAAGGGGTTCAAGAAAGTCTGTGAGAATGGGAGCATTTAGATTTTTTAGAATATCGTCAAAGGTGGAATAGCTGGAAGCCAGGCTTTCTGCGTAGCGGATGAGAGAGAAATTTTCGTCATAGGCAACTGTGATGTAATCAGCCAAGTCTGCCAGGGAAAGACTGGCAAGAATTTTTGCATCGTCGGCCTGAATGTCACGGCCTCTTTCTGCAAGTCCTGAAAGGAAGAGTTCTACTCGGTTTCCTCTTGGAACATGGGCAGAACGAACAAATTCGTGGGTAAATTCGGAGCCTGAAAACTTTTGCTGCTGGCAGACAATCTGAACAATTGTATCAATCCATTCAATCCAGCTGTCCTTTTGGCAAAGATAGCGTCGTAATTGAAAGGCAGTGTTTTCATCACCTTTTTTTTCAAAAGATGAAGCGGCCTTTAGGGCATTTTGAGAGGATTTTTCGAAAATTTTTTTTATTCCCTGACGGCAGAAAATTTTGTGGAATAATTCTGTGCTCAAATCCAGCCACTGAATATCTCCCTGGATATTGCGTTTTTCGTAAAGCCTTTTAAAAAAAGAAAGAAGATAGGCCCCGCTTGGATAAGGGGTGTTCAGTTGGACCAGGGGAGGCTGAATTATTACAGTATTGAGCATAGTTCTTAGATATTAGGATTTTTTGTATTCCAGCGCAAGCACTGTCATATCGTTTTCTGAGTCATTTGAACCAGAAAAAATCGCAATATCACGAATCAGGCCTTCAACGATTTCCTGAACTTCGATTTCCCTGTATTTTTCCAGGAAGGAACAGAGGCGCTGAGAACCATAGGTTTTCTTGTCTGTATTTTCAGCTTCGGTGACACCACGGGTATAGAGAGCAAGTTTATCTCCAGGTTCCAGCTGGATGACATTGGAGCTGTAAAGAGTTTCGTCAGAAACGCCAAGAGCAAGATCCACGGAGGATTCAAGAATTTTACAGAACTGATTTTTTTTGATGAGAATTGGGAATGGCTGTCCCGCATTAATATATTTCAATTCTCCGTTTTCTGTGTTTAAAAGGCCTGCCCAAACAGAAACAAAGAGTCCTGCAGAATTATCTTTGCAAAGCTGAAGGTTTATGTCGGAAAAAGTTTCTTCCGGTAAAAATCCTGCCTGCATCTTGTCTTTTAAGAGGTTTTTAACAATGGAAAGGAAGAGGGCAGCTTCAACTCCACGACCGGTTACATCGGCAATCATAAAAGCCAGATGAGTCTGGTCAACAGTAAAGAAGTCGTAAAAATCTCCTCCAAAATCTTTGGAAAATTTTATTGAAGCAAAAATGTCCACGTCTGAGCAGGGAGTGAAGGTTGGAAAAAGCTGAGGAAGAAGAGTATTTTTTACCTGTTTTGCAAAAACAATTCGCTTTTCATTATCAAATTTTTCAGGAAAGCGGTTCTTTTTTCCATCTGTTTTAGAATTTTCACAGTTTTCGCTTTTGCAATAATTTTCATCGCTTAGAGGACTGACTTTCAATTGAATGAAAATTGAAGAGATAATTCCAAATATTGTCATGATGACCAGCAGAATCATCAGAGTGATAAGAATTCGTTCGCTTGCTTCAAGGGATGAAAGGGAAACTTGTCTGTGTTCGATGTATTCCTTGCTTCCAGTAATTGCAAAAAGGATTAGTGAAAAGACTGAAAAAATCAAAAGGAAATTTTCAAAAACGGATAATTCCTGAATTTCTGTTTTATTTGTACTGTTTCCCCGCATTTTATCAATTTGATAAAGTAAGGAAGAGGCGATAATTATAATCAGGCCAGGGAAGAAAGTAAAAACCATTCCGTTCATAAAGGAAATTAAGGTTTCCATTGAATGGAACACATTTTCAATAATGAAAGATTCGTAAATTCCTGTGAAAAGACAGTTGATAAGTGAAATAAAAACGGTTATTCCCAAAAAAATCAGGAGTTTTTTAAGAGTATTGATGCGGAAGCGGAAAAATCCGTCATCTTTTATAAAAAATTTCCATATCAATAAAGGCAAAAATCCACTTAAAAAGTTCATTGGAATAGCAAGCAGGCAGCCAAGTGTGGAAATTCCGGAAGAAAATAAGTATATGAGGTTTGCCGTTATTGAGCCAAAAATGCCGGGAAGACCAAAAATCAGTCCAAAAACAGTAAATAATGATCTTTCCGGGTATAGTCCGGAAAGATTCAGAAGAAAATTGATTCTCTGACTGACAAAAGCAACAACAAGAAAAATGAGGCAGCAGAGAATAAAGTGGATAACAGCATATTTTATTGAATCAAAAGAAAATTTTTTTTGTGTAAAGTGCATAAAACCATTATACTTTGGAAATTAAGATAAAGAAAGAAATTTCTGATATTGCAATTTATGGAGACGAAAATATGGCTTTAGATTTGATTTTTGTAATTGCAGGCGGCCTTTTGCTTTTGATAGGTTTTATTGGAACGATTGTTCCTGTTATTCCTGGCGCACCTCTTGCATGGGCAGGCCTTCTGGTTTCCTATTTTTCAAGTTATGTTCATTCATCAATTGTTCTGCTTGTGATTACTGGAATTTTTGCCCTTCTGGTTTCTGTTATGGACAATATTTTTCCGGCCATGCTTACAAAACAGTCAGGAGGAAGCAAGGCTGGCATTGTGGGCTGTACGATTGGACTGTTAATCGGAATGTTTCTGGGCTTTCCAGGAATTCTTCTGGGACCTTTTTTGGGAGCATTTGTTGGAGAACTTGCCCATAACGCTGAAGATGTACCCCACGCATTCAAAGCCGCTTTTGGAACCTTCAAAGGTTTTCTTTTGGGAACAGGCCTGAAGATGATAGTTTGCGCTGTTTTTATTTGGATTTTTGTGCTCACGTTGATTAAATAGCCTGAAGTCCGAGTTGAAATTAGGAAAGTTATGGAAATAAGTAAGGAAAAAAAATGTTCTGAAAAAGAGGGGCTGAGGCACTGCAGCGATTTTTCTGGTTTGCGGCAGGATAGTCTTCCGGCTACGGATTATAAGATTCTTCAGGACAAAGAAGCTTTTATGTACGGCTCGGATGCGGTTCTGCTTTCTTATTTCGCCAGAGACAGCATAAGAAATGATAGTACCGTAATCGATCTTGGCTGCGGAAACGGGGTTATTCCACTTTTACTGGCCGCTCACAGCAGGGCAAAAAAAATAATCGGAATAGAAATTCAGGAAAATGCCGTAAAACTTGCAAGAAAAAATGTTGCGCTGAACGGTCTTGAAGAAAAAATACAGATTTTTCAGGGAAATGTTGCCGCAATTGCCGACATTGATGGTATCACAGGCACTGCCAGCAGATTGGGCATTGCCGGCGTATTAGAGAAAACTGGCAGATTAAAAGAAAGCGAAGCGGGGCAGGAGGATTCTGTCAGAGAGATTTTTCCAGGCGGAATAAAAAAAGGCTCTGCTGACCTTGTGCTTTCCAATCCTCCCTACATGAAATATAAAGAGGGTGCATGGAGCGATAAAAACTCCAGCGAAAAGGTGACTGCGGCCCGCCACGAACTTTTTGCAAATCTGGATGATTTTGTTGGGGCAGCGGCATTTTTTCTGAAACCCCAGGGAAAGTTTTTGATGATTCACCGTCCTAACCGTCTTTCCGACATTTTTGCCTCTCTTAAAAAATATAAACTTGAGCCAAAACGCCTTCAGTTTGTTCATCCAATGATAAATCGGCCGCCAACTATGCTTTTGATTGAAGCCAGAAAAAATGCCTCCAGTGATCTGAAAATTCTGGAGCCTCTGGTAATGTACGGTAAGCCCGGCGAAAAATCAGAACAGATAAAAAAAATATATGCTTTTGAGTAGAGGATAATCGGAGTTCTGCGGTCCATCACCCCTGGGCTCGGAGCCGGCGGCAGTTCGAGCGGGCGATAACCGGACTCGTGCCGTTCTATCTTAATCTGCCATTTCTCCATATGTCCTTCCACCCTCAGTTCTTTCATTTACTTTTTTATTTCAATTTGTTATATTTTCAAAATGATACAAACATTAAAAAACAAGACCGCTTTTTCTTTTGAGGTTTTCCCTCCAAAGAAAACCATGAATATAGAGACCGTTTATCAGACACTTTCTGAGCTTAGCGATATCAAGCCAGATTTCATCAGTGTAACTTACGGTGCCGGAGGAAGCGAAAACTGCTCCAACACCCTGGAAATTGCCCGCCGCATAAAAGATGTGTGCGGAGTAGAAAGCGCCGTTCACATGCCTTGTATAAATATGACCAAGGCTGATGCCCAGTATGTGCTGGAACAGTTTCAGATGGCTGGCATTGAAAATATTCTGGCTCTTAGGGGAGACCGCATAGAGGGCCGGGAGCCTGTAAACGATTTTGCCCATGCCAGCGACCTGGTGTCTTTTATAAAAGAATTTAATCAGAAAAGAAGTGACGGAAAGCGTTTTAAAATTATCGGCGCCTGCTATCCTGAGCGCCATCCGGCTTCTCCTGATATTGTGAGCGATATTCGCGCTCTTAAAATGAAAGTAGACGCAGGGGCAGAGCATCTTTTGAGCCAGCTTTTCTTTGATAACGAAAAATTTTATGTTTTTCTGGAGCGCTGCCAGATTGCGGGAATAAATGTTCCAATTGAGGCAGGAATTATGCCTGCAACCAACAAAAAATCAATTGAGCGCATGGTCAGCATGACAAATGCAGTTCTTCCAAAAAAGTTTATCCGCATGATGGATCGTTATGCCGATGAGCCGGAAGCTATTCGCGATGCAGGAATTGCCTATGCCATCGACCAGATTGCCGATCTTGTAACAAACGGCGTTGACGGTGTTCACCTTTACACCATGAACAACCCTTATGTGGCAAAAAAAATCAACGAAGCAACCCGCAGCCTCTTTTCCGCTGCTCCACTCAAAAAAGAACTGAAATAAAAACAAATGTCGGGTCATTTCAGATTTCTGATTCTCCCGGCATTTTTTATTTATCTTTTCATATTTATTCCGGGGCACTGCTTTTCCCACTCGCCCTCCACCGCCCGCCAAAGGCTCGGTCTGGCCGTCCTTCAGCCGGCCAGCCTGGTTCGCACTTCGTGCTCCCACGGTTCCGGCCTCGGCCCGGCCTGCTTTTTCAATAAAAACTTCTTTACCCAAAAAAAATGCACCGTCCAAAATTGACTTTTCCTTCAATTTCAGTGGTGCATTTTAAGCCTCATAATTTAACTTTACTAATCTTTATTCTACTTTGCTTACAGTAATAGTTCTATCAGCATTCTTGTAGGTAAAAAGGTAGGTTCCTGCTTCTTCAGGTGTAAACTTAAGGTTAGTATCCAGACCGGTTTTGTCAGTGATTTCAAGTGGAGTGTTCAGTTTAAGCACAGATTTTTCTGCGGAAACAGGTCCCAAAGAATGAGCCCAGTCACCGCATTCATCCAGCTTGAATTCGATTATCTTACCTGCAACTACTTCTTCTTCTTCTTCTTCTTCAGTATTTTCTGTTTCGTCGGATTTTTTTTCTTCAACTGTTATAGAAATGCTGAATTCCTGGCTTTCTTCATTGTAGCTCATCGGAGCAGTTGGCTTCCATTTGTTAAAACTTCCTCTTATATAGAGGCTGTTAAAATCGTAATCCCAGATGTCCAGAATGCATTCTTTGTCAGCGGAAGTCAGGTCGTAAACTCGGATTTCGTGAGGGGCATAGTCATAGGTTTTAAAGTCGCCGTCTGCATAGTCAAATGAATTATAGGTTTCTTTATTTCCGATTAAAAGGGAATAGTTTTCTACATCTGCTACACCAAAATCTTCAAACCAGAGACAGCGTTGCTTATAATTTGTCAAATTTGCTGAAACAAGTAATTTTTTACTTTCATTTGAAATAATATATTGTACCGCACCTGTCCATGGCTTATTTGTGCCTGTTATAATCATATTACATTTTAACATCTGAATTGTTCCATTGGCAAAAAGGTCTCTGTATTCAGAAGAATTTCTTAAGGCAATCAGTTTTTTATTGATGTTTAATAGAGAGTTTTCATCCTTTTTCTGTTCATTAACAAGATTCCATTTTAAAGGCTGGCGCCATGCAAAATCTCCATCAAAGTCTCCTAATGCCTGGCCAACTTCATTTCCATAATAGATAAATGGAACTGAAGGGGCTAAAAGGTATAAAGTTGTGGCAAAAATTGCACCAGTGCTAGTTCCTTCTCCATAAACAGAGCCAAGACGAGGGTAGTATGTGTCGTGGTTGCATAGGAAAATTCCATAGGTTTTGCTACTGGAAGGGTTTGCTCTGATACATTCAGCAAGATTATAGTTCTTCCCATCATGAATAATTAATGTTTCTCCTACATAGGCAGCTGCTGCCATTGGTTTTCCCTGGTCAAAATCAAATACCATGTGGAATTCTGGCTTTTCATCTGTTCCAAAATAGCTTTCAGTGGCAGCCCTGTTTCCGTCAATCCAGGATTCGCAAACCATGAATTTTGGACTTTCGTATTCATCCAGAACTTCCCTCAGTTCTGCAAACCAGGCGTGGGTTTCTGGTGTATCAACAGACGAAGTAGCGTTTTCAATCAGGTGACGGGCTCCGTCTACTCTTAAACCGTCAAAACCCTTGTTCAGCCAGAAGCGGGCTACGTTTTTCATTTCTTCACGAACTTCCCAGTTTCTGTAGTTTAAGTCAGGCATGTTGTCAGTAAAGGTTGCGTAGTAGTAGGAATATTTTTTATTTGGGTTGCTGTCAGGAAAGAGGGAATTTTCAGGTTCTCTGTGCCATGGGTTTCCACCATAGTTATTTGTACCGTTAAGTGGAGTATCATTCCACAAATACCAGCTTCTTTTTCCATTCTTTTTGTTAATTGAATCCTTGAACCACTGGTTGCTTGAAGATGTGTGGTTTGGAATAAAATCAAAGATAATTTTTATTCCTTTTTCATGGCATGCTTTTATAAGGCTGTCCAGTTCTGCTTCGGCATTGGAACCGTTGCCTGTTCCAAAGTAGGAATTTACTTTGTAATAATTTACAACATCGTAGCCGTGCATGTTCATCTGAGCGGAAGCGGCATTTGTGTTTTCTTTATATTCACATTCGTAAAATGGACTCAGCCAGATTGCGTCGCAGCCCAAATCGTTCTTGATATAGTCCAGACTGTCTTCAATTCCTTTAAAATCTCCGCAGTTACGGGAACAGTCGTTTAAATCAGAGTCTTTAAAACTTTTGATCCAGATGTGGTAAAAAACGGAATAGCGCCACCAGTTTTCTTCCAGATTTTCGCTCTGGTTGGAAAGTTCCGGAAGTTTTGTTGGACTTTTGTAATTCTGGTCGCCAGTCCATTCAAAATCAAGAAAATTTTCACTTTCATTGTCTGAATCAGAACTGTGACTGCAGCCTGAAAAAAGGAAGAGGGCGCAGGCAGCCCCTAATAGAGTGAGTTTTACCAGACTTTTTTTCATTTTTTTCTCCCTGTGGTAAATCAGCCGGTTAAAGCGGCATTTTTAAATAGATAATTTTGTTTTTAAAGATGGCTGACGATAACAGAAAGTTATTTTAGCCTCCAAATTTTATTGTAAAATAAAATATATCAATACAAAATTCAAGAAGAAAGCAGCTTAATAGGGAAATTTTCACAAAAATTCTTGTTTGTATAAGTTGCTCTAAATCATTATAATCTGAAAAGTTATGTCAGGTTTTTATGATTTTTATGATGTAGTTGTTGTTGGGGCAGGTCACGCCGGCGTAGAAGCCAGTCTTGCCTGTGCCAGAATGGGTCTTAAAACAGTTGTTATCACTCAAAGCCCGGATGCAATCGGCAGAATGAGCTGTAATCCGTCAATCGGCGGTATTGCCAAGGGAAATATTGTTCGTGAAATTGACGCTCTTGGCGGCGAAATGGGTAAACTGATTGACCGCAGCATGATTCAGTTCAGAATGCTGAACAAAAGCCGTGGACCTGCAGTTCAGGCTCCAAGAAGCCAGGCAGACAAAATTACATATTCACAGCTGGCAAGAAAAACTCTTGAAACTACAGAAAATCTTTACACCCTCATGGATACGGTTACTGACATTATAACCTGCGCTTCCGATACCCCTCTTCCGCCGGATTCAGATACACAGGCAGAGAGAGGAAGTATTCC
>JAILKG010000030.1 GCA_024693915.1 Treponema sp. | reverse complement strand
GCCACAAACAGAGTCTTTTTTGTCCGCAGCACGCTTTCCCAGTTGCAATTTTTTATGTATAGAATCAATAATGCGTTTGCCCTGAAGGCCAACCCCATTACAAAAAATTAAAGGGATTTTAGTTTTTTGCAGACTTCCTCTATATCTTCATCTGGGGTGGAAGCACCTGCGGTAACCCCAACTTTGTCAAAGCCTGAAAAAGAATCAGTAATTTCTTCTGCCTTTTCAATTAAAATACAATTTTTGCAGTATTTTTGGGCTGTCTGTAAAAGTCTTTTTGTATTTGCAGAATTCTTTCCACCAACCACAACAATTGCATGGACCTGCTGGCAAAGTTTTACCAGTGCCTCCTGCCTTTCCCTGGTTGCAGGACAAATAGTATTCATTACCTTCAAGAGATTTTTATATTTATTTCTAAGAACATTTACGATTTTTTCAAATTCAAGGGGGCTAAAAGTTGTCTGGCTTAGTAAAACTGCATTTTTTTCAGGCAGGGAAAGGCATATCTCTTCAGCCTCACTTTCGTTCTGTATAAGATAAAAATCTCCCTGGGCAAAACCCTGAATACCTAAAACTTCTCCGTGATTTTTATCCCCTGCAAGAAAAACAGCCCAGCCTTTTCTGGAATAATCCCTTACATTACGCTGACTTCCCACAACTCTTGGGCAGGTGGCATCAATAATTTTACATTTTTTTTCTGAAAGTTTTTCCTGAACCTGGGGAGAAACTCCGTGGGCACGAATCACAACCACAGACTCTTCTTGAACTGTCTGTATATTTCCTTCTTCAAGAATGGAAAGGCCTTTTCCGGAAAGGCTTTTTAAAACAGAAGCGTTGTGAATTAAAGGTCCCAGTGAATAGACTTTTTTATCAGGATTGTCTTCAAGGGCTTTTTCAGCTGCAAGAACAGCCCTGCGAACTCCCATACAATAACCTAGAACATCAGCAAGAATTACTTCCATATTTTTATCATAGCATAAAAAAAGGCTGTCCTCAAGGACAGCCTTATTACTTCTCAGTCTGATATTTTATAGACTTTGAAAATTAGTCAACGTTTACTCCGCCTTCCATATCAAGAACACCTTTCTTCATTGCCTTTTCAGAATGATGAATACCAAACTCTGGTTTCCAGTTTCTTCTGAAGAGTGAAATGAATCCGCTTGAAATGAAAATTGAAGAATAAGCACCGCTCAAAAGACCAACCATCATTGCAAGAGCAAAATCCTTAATACTTCCAGTTGTGAAAATATAAAGAGAAAGAACAGCAAAGAGAGTTGTTACAGTTGTAATGATAGAACGGCTCAAAGTATCAGAAAGAGATACGTTCAAAAGTTCATTGAATGTGTTTACCTTTACAGTTTTAAGGTTAAAGCGGGCACGGTCAAGAATAACAACTGTTGCGTTGATTGAGTAACCTACGATTGTAAGAACTGCAGCAAGAACAGTTGTTGTAAATTCCATCTGTGTCCAGATGATAAAGGTGAACATAATCAAAGTATCATGGATAAGAGCAATTACCGAACCAAGAGCGAAATCCCAGTGGAAGCGGATTGCAGCGTAAACCCAGATAAGGAGAACTGTCAAAAGCATCAAAACAGCAGATTTTGATGCAAGTGTTTTAGAGAAGCTTGAACCGATAAAGTCAGTTTTAATAACTGCAATTTTTTCAGCTCCAAAAGTTTCACCAAGCTTTTCAAAAATTGCTTTCTGAAGAGCGGCACTTGAATCTTCTTCACTGTCAGCAGCCATACGAATCTGAATGCTCTTCTTTTCACCTGTTCCCAAAGCCTTAAGAGAAATACCCTTTACACCTTCAAGAGCAGCTCGAACTTCGTCGATTGATACATCCAGGTTCTTAGCGTAAACTCTGAATGCATCCTTGGTAAGCTGAGTTGAAACAGAAGAGTTTACAAAGATAGAATATGAAGAAACATCTCCATCTGCTCTTACCACAGAAGATAGGCCCTCTACAGTGTTCAAAGCATCAGAAAGCTCTTTTACTGTAGGATAGCTTGAATAAACAAAAGATTTTGTCTGGTTTTCAGCACCAGTACCGCTGATAACAACATCTACGTGGTCGCGTTCAAAATCAATTGTTGTCTTTGCATTTCCGTTATATGTTACATCAAGTGCAACAGGAGCAATTCTGATTTCTTCAATGAGACCAGGTTTAAAATCAATACCAAAATTGATGTGTTTAATAAAAAAGCCTGCAATTCCGAATGCAATGAGAACACAGCTCAAAATTGCGCAAGGAATAAAGCATTTGCTGAAATTAATTACTTTTTTCATTCTTACACCCTCCAACCAATGCTGACTTTACTTGCCTTGAAAACATCAGTATCAAAGTCAAAAATAAGGCGAGAAACGAAGAGAGCTGTGAATACGGAAGAAATAACACCAATTGCAAGTGTTACTGCAAATCCCTGAATTGAACCTGTTCCCAGCTGAGAAAGGAAGATTGCAGCGATAAATGTAGTGATGTTAGAGTCCATAATCGCCCAGAAAGCGTTGTCGAAACCTGCAGAAATTGCAGATACACGGCTCTTTCCAAGAACAAGCTCTTCTTTTATTCGTTCAAAAATGATTACGTTTGCATCTACTGCCATACCGATTGTAAGAATCATACCGGCAATAGAAGGAAGTGAAAGTGTAAGGTTGAAAGCAGAAAGGATACTGAACATGATATAGAGGTTCAAAACCTGAGCAACAACCGCATTGATTCCGGCACCCTTGTAGAATACAAGCATGAAAACAAGGATTGCAAGAAGACCAATTGCGATAGCCTTTACACCCTGATTGATAGCTTCTTCACCAAGGGAAGCACCGATAACCTGCTGACTTTCTACAGAAAGTGGAACATTAAGCCATGCAGTCTGCAAAACCTTCTGAAGGTTCTGAGCTTCTTCAAGACCAAAGCCTGTAATTGCAACTCGTCCACCAGTGATTGCGTCGTTAATTCTTGCATAAGATTTAACTTTATTGTCACTTACGATAGCAAGGAATTCTCCCTTGTGAGCACCAGTGAATTCACCAAAAATTACGGCACCGTCAGTATCAAGAACAAAGTCTACTTCAGGACGGTTTGTAAGGTTGTCTGAACCAACTGTTGCACTCTTAATGTGCTGACCGTCAAGGGCGATTTCTTTCTTTACTACAAGATAACCGATTCTTTCATCAAGACCGTAATCATCTTTTGTATACTGTCCCATTACTTCACAGTCTGCAGGAATGATTGAAGGATCAATCAGTTCACCAAGGGCATTGAATGTGCTTGCAGCATTCTGCATATAGTACTGGTTGAATTTTTCTGTAGCATCGTTATCAACAAGGCGGAAGTTCAAGATACCCTTACCCATGATGATTGTGTTGATTGCATCAGCTTCAGCAGCACCTGGCATTTCAATATAAATGCGGTCTTCACCCTGCTGACGGATAACTGGTTCCGTAAGACCAAATTTATCGATACGGCCAGTCAATGTTTCAATAGCCTGAGCCATTGCATTCTTTTTGAATTCTTCTTCAATGAATGGTTCGCCAGATTCTTTCTGAGAAGCAATTGCTGCATCAAGATCAGCCTTTACTATGATGTTCATACCACCTGAAAGGTCAAGACCAAGTTTTACAGAGTTCTGATATCTTTTTTTTGCCTTAAGAATCTCATCGCGATATTTATCAGAGAATACAGAAAGGAATTCCTGTTCATTGGAATATGCATTCAAAACGTCCTTAACTGTCATTGCAGCAGGAACTTTCATACCCATTTTTTTGTATTTTTTTGCAGCATCTTTTTCAACCCATGCAAATTTTGCATCGAGCTTTGCAGAGCTGTCTGATTTTGCAAGAGCTTTTACTTCAAGCACGTCGCTTGAAGCCTGTACTGTTGCATAATCTTTAATGTTTTCAAGAGAGCCTAAAGCTAGAGCCTGTACTTCCTTTGGTGTTCCCCAATACCAGCTGATAGATGGCCAAAGGAAAGCAAAACAGATGGCTAAAACTCCCAGAAGAATAAGAAAACGACTTCTTTTATTCATCTTGTTTTACTCCATATTTAAGATGTTTTTGTTTATTTTGATTCGGTTTCGGAAGCAGTCTCCGGCTCTGAATCTTTTTTACTTTTTTTACCGAACAAACCTTTTTTCTCTTCAGGAGCATTTCCTGCATCCTGTGGTTTATCGGATTCAACTGCAGCAATAGCAGAACGGCTGAATTCAATTTTTACATCATCGTCAACTTTTACGATAACAGTCTTTTCTTTTGTAGAAGAAACAACTCCGTGAATACCACCGATTGTAACGACCTTGTCTCCCTTCTGAAGAGCATCGATCATTTTCTGAGTTTCCTTCTGTTTCTTATTCTGAGGACGAATAAGGAAGAAATAAAAAATACCAATAATCAGAACAAATGGAACGATTGTGGTAAGAAAGCTTGCTGTAGAAGACGGGCTCTGTGCACCACCCTGAGCAGCCTGAAGCAAAGAAATAAATGACATCATTGTATCCTTATAGTTTTTGAATTAACTGACAAAATCAGTTCTACAAGAATATCACACAGATAAATAGCAAGTCAACAGTTAAATTCTGGGCTTCCGCATTATAAATAACCTGTGCAAAAAAAGAGGTAAGGTTTGCGTACCACGGTTCAAAAATCGCGCAATATTGCGCTAGACGCTGTTTGTGGATAAGGAACTTATATATGCCGCCTGCGCGGCAACCACAAACAGAGTCTTTTTTGCCCGCGGTACGCTTCCCCCTATATCAATTTTTTATGTATAGAATCTATAATGCGGAAGCCCTGTAGTTAAATTTTAATGCTTAAAGAAGTTTTTATTGAGAGGAAAGCTTTAAAGTAAGTTCATCGCTCAGGTTCCGCATATTTATGTCGTTAGGATTTAAGGCAACAACCTGCTTAAGATAATACTGAGCCTTTCTGAAGTCTTTCTTTTTATAATATATTTCGTAAAGCTTAAAAAGGGATTCGCTGTTTCTAGGGTTTGCAATCAGACTGCTTCTTAAATCAGAAAGAACCTCTTCTTCCCTGGATTTTAAAAGACTTCTTCTATAATAAAGGAAGCTTTTCATTCTGGAAGAAGAATCCGGCAAAAGCTGGTTTATCAGATTCAGAGCCTGACTGGATTTCCCGCTTTCCTGAAGTACAGTAATATAAGTCTGAACAACCTGTTCGTCAGAAGACTGAGTCTTGTACAAAGGAGAAATAAAATTCCAGGCTTCATCATTTTTACCGATTGCAAGGCAAATTTTTATGTGTAGAAAAATGCTTTCCTGATCAGCATTAGGGCGGGCAACAATGATTGAACTCTGCTCGTAAGCTTTTTTCCACTCCCCCTTCTGAACAAGTCCTTCAACTGCATACTGAAGGGCAATATCATTGGCCGGGTCATTCATCAGAACATCGTTTGCAATATCTTCAGAACTTTTTCCTGAGATTTTTGTTTTAGAAACATTGGCAAGGCGGGCCGCAAAAAGCTTCAGCTCCTGATCATCCGGATACATACGAAGAGCGCTTTCCACAGTTGCAATGGCAGCGCTTGTATTTTTACTCCAGTCATACTGAACCCTGGCCCTGAGAAGAAGGTAGTCACGGCTGGTAGAATCCTGTCTGGAATAAACATCAAGAAGACTGGCTGCATGGATAAAATCCTTTTTCTCAACCAGAATTCTGATTCTAAAGAGAAGGGATTCCAGATCATTAGGGTTATTCTGAAGAATTTTTGCAATACACTCTTCGCTTACTGAATAATTTTTAAGCTTAAAGGCATTTTTTGCATTTAAATTCAGAACACTTATATTTCTGGGATTTTTTTCCAGCAATTCTTGAGAAATAGAAAAGGACTCCTTGTATTTTCCCAGCATATTCAGATTTTCAGCCTGGGCGTAGGCGCATTCAAAGTTTTCAGACTGACCTTTTGCTGCCTGAGCCAGATAGGCCTGAGCCCTTTCAAATTCCTTATTCTTTCTATAAAGAAGTCCAAAAAGATAGTTTACAAGAACTGAGTCGGGATATTTTTTTAAGCAGACAGTCAAATCTTCTACTGCATCCTTATAAAACATGGACACATCTTCTGCTTTTACAATAACAAGAGAAGGCAAAAGAGTCAGAAGATAATCACTTTTTCCTGTACTTGTATCGTAAAGTCCGTATTTTACAGAACGAATTGCACCGGAATAAGGGGAATCAGAGGAAAGAAGAGGTTCTTCAAAATCAATTTTTTCTGAAGGCCAGGCCGTCTGCATTATATTTACAGCAGTATATATAAGAACTTTTTCATTTTCCCTGTACTCCAGATCGCTTTTCCGCAAAAGAGAAAGGCCGTGCCTTATAGACTGAGGAGATGCCTTTTCAATATCGGAAAGAGCTTCCTCACTGATACCCCAGAAAAAACTCAGCTGGCGTGGATCCCTGTTTAAGGGAATAGAAGAAGCCCCCGGCTCCTCAGGACTTTCCTCTTCCTTTTCAGGTGCAGATGCACAGGAAGATAGAAAGCCCGTAAAAACTGAAAGAAGGACAAAAAAAATGAGAATACTTGATGATTTATTTTTTATTTTCAAGAATCTCACAAATCCCCACTTTCTTTATCTGAAGATTTTTTATTTTCAAAAGGGTCTTTTTCACCGTTGTCTTCGTTGTCATCCTCAAGTTCATCTTCAATATCGCTTTCTTCTTCTGAAACAAATTTCTCAGAAATTTCCTGAGGAATCATTTCTAAAAGAGCCTTTCTCTGAACGAAAAGAACAAGAAGAAAAATTCCGGAAAGAATAAAAATTACAGGCAGCAACATAAACATAACCTGACTCATGGAATGCTTTATTACATCCAGAGAAAAAAGAAGGAAAAATCCTCCAAGAACAAAAAGAGCAATAGCCGTAAAATCGTAATTGATGTTAAATTTTTTATTTTTTGTTCTGCTGGCCGCAAAAAGGGCTATTGAAATAAGGAGAATCATAACAGGCCAGAGTTCTTTCATACCGAGGCTAAAAAGCCCCTTATTTGCACAGAGGATAAAAAAGCCATTCATAAGAAGACTTAAACCCGCAAAAAGCTTGAAAGGAGTTTTTGAAAAGGCAAGGTATACATATAGAAACAAAAGTCCTGCCAGGCCCACCAGAATGGAGATTGTTGAAAGAATGAGTTTTTGACCAGCTCCGGCAAAGCCAACCAGAAATAAAAGGCCTACAAAAAGAAGGAGCATTCCAAAGGCCAGCATAGTATTCAAAACCTTTACACTGGGTCGTTTCATAAAAACCTCAAAATCCTTGTAATTTTAAAAATGCATAATATTTGCACATTAATATAATAGAATACACCATTAATAGCCGTCTTGCCAATAACTTATGTCCGTGATAAATTAAAATTATGAAGAAAATTATACACAGCTTAAAGAATCTTTTTTTTATATTTTGCACAGCATTTCTTTTAGCTTCACTCTCATCCTGTTCCCAGGGTGAAAAACAGAAAGAAGAAAAAAACTATCAGACAATAAAGGAAAATCAGGCCTCTCTGGCTGAACTTTTACAAAGAGAAAATCTGGACAATGTAAGCCGTTACGCAATCATAAACCAGATGGCCAACAACCTTATTTCTATTAACGACACCGATTCCCTTATTCTTTTTTTAACAGACTGGGTTGAAAAAAATCCTGACGATATGTATAACGCCTACTGGCTTTTTATGACAGCCTACGCTTATATGTCAGAAAAAGCAGAGCCTGTAGCAGAGTACTATTTTGACAGAATTCTTCAGAATTATTCAGACTTGCTGGTAAACGGAAATTCAATTCACTTCATGTGCCTGCAGAATTTAATTCAGATAAGTAAAACTTCAAGGAACAGAATTAAATATTTTAACGAACTCATTAACCGCTTTCCGGCAAATGTGAGCATAACAGAATTATACCTTCGCCTTGCCCTTGAATACGAAAAGGAAAGCGAATGGGACGAAGCCCTTAAATCCTACTCCATTTTTTTGGCTCAGCCGGATGCTTCCACAATTCAGATTTCCGGGGAACCAAATGCCTACAAAAAAGCAAGACAGTTTGTAGGATTTTCCAACTCTTCAAAAGACTGGACTTTTGAAAGCCTTGCATCCCTGGAAAAAGCGGTTAAAAGAGCTATTTCCAACTACGACTGGTACAGCCTTGACAAATACAAGGCAAAGGTTAATTTCTTTTCAATGTCCTGGAAGCAGGACGAAATGGATCCTAATGCCCAGGAAGAGTTTTCCATGAGAAACTTTATGCGGGGACAGAGAGTAAGGTACGCAAAAGAACTGGACTCAGATTCAAACTCAAACGAAGCCTATCTTAGAACCTGGGGCTGGAGTACCTATGTTCCAGTCTGGTATTTCTACTTTAGAAAAGTAAACTTTCCTCTGGATCCGGACATCAACGGAAACTGGGAATGGGCCGGAATTTACATGGGTGAAAAACTCTAACCATGAAGACTCTCACAAGAGCTTTTATAAAAGCAAAAAAAAGATCATTTTATTTTACAGCTCTTCTATTTCTGCTTCTGAATGCAGTCTGCCTCCCCTCTTCTGCTGAAGAAAAAAAAGTCCTTCATCAGAATTTAGGTTTTTCAGGCTACGACAAACCTAAAGTAAAAGAATTAAGGGAAAAATATCTTACAAGCCATAATGAATGGCTAAAAAATCTTTTACTGGATGCTGAAAATTACAGAATTTATGTAAGAAAAGAAATTGCAAAAAGAAAAATGCCTTTAATTCTTGAATACCTTCCGGTTGTGGAATCAAACTATCTTTGCCTTGCCCGTTCTAAATCCGGAGCAGCAGGTATGTGGCAGTTTATGCTGAACAGCGTGGAACCCTTTTTAGTCTGTAACGAATACATAGACGAAAGGCTGGATCCATGGAAATCCACAGATGCAGCCCTCTCAAAACTTACTGATAATTACAATATGTTTGGCGACTGGCTTTTAGCCATAACCGCATACAACTGCGGTGCGGGAGCATTAAAAAGAGCCATAAAAGCAGCGGGAAAAAGCGATTTCTGGTATCTGATGGAAAAAGGCTTTTTAAGCGAACAGGCTTCCTCCTATGTTCCAAAACTACTTGCAATAGCCGATGTGGTAGAAAATGATGCTTTTTATGGAGTTTCCATGCCCCAGGCAAAAGGCCCTGACGGGAAAACCCTGAACATAAATGTCAGCGATTTTGACTATGTTACAGTAAGAAGAAGTCTTTCCTTAAAAAATATCGCCTGGGAACTCAGAATGGACTATGAGGATTTAAAAAGTCTGAACTATGCCCTGGTAAAAGAAGTTACTCCACCAAAAAAAGAATACAAAATCCGCTTTCCCCTGGGAATGGGAGAAAGCGCCCGTTATGTCATAAACAATATGGATTGATTTTTCTCCATGAGCCTGCCAGCTCCACATTAATGTCATAGACAATCTAATTCCAGTCTCTCTGAATATAAGTTGCCCTTGGTCTGGCTGTAATATCTACACGACGGTTCTGGGCCCTGCCCTCTTCTGTAAGGTTACTTGCAACAGGCCGGGTGGCACCATAACCCTTATAGGTAAAGAGATTTTCCGGTACCCCCTCCGTAACCAGAGCCTGCATTACAGTTCTGGTTCGCTCAATGGAAAGATTCATCTGCCCCACAGGCTTTCCAAGATCTGCGGTATGACCCTCAACCAGAATCGTAAAGGAATTATCCTGAACAATTTCTACCAGCATCTGGGCAATTTTTCTGATTCTAGGAAGCTCTTCCGAAAGCAGTTCTGGAGAATCCGGAACGAATTTAAGATCAACACTAAATAAAATTCCCTGAAGAGATTCTTTTACTTCAATATCTGGAACTTTATTTTCATACATGTATTTTTTAACATTCTTGAAAGAAGCATAGTAAAGAGAATCCTTCTGAGGCACTTTTACATCGCAGATTAAATTATCCTTATCAAGAAGAACAACAACCTTTCCCTCCTGAAAAAGTTTTTTATTTTCTTCAAGAGCAATAATTTTCCAGGCATCATTCTTTCTAATAACCGGATCGCACCTGTTTCTTCCGTATACTTTAAAAGCCTTGATATAAAGAGGGTCGGTTCCAACCTTGTCTTCAAAAAGAGTAAAATCGTCAGAGTAATGATAATAGACAATTCCATTATCCATAGCAACTTCCCGATTTACCATATTTTTTTCGAAAATCAGGTTCATTTCTTCATCCCAAACTTTTGGAAAGAAACAGGGATAAACTTCGCTTTTTGAATACTCCCCGTGAACAGGAAGAGTACCCCGGCAATCTATAATTATTCCGGAATATGCACGGGTTGAAACTGTATCAAGAGGAGGCTCCACCATATAAGGATACTTATGTTTTACCAGTTCCCTTGAAAGGCTGTCCAGTTTTATTGTATTTGTTGTTCCCAGACTTTTTCCGTCACTGGAAAAAAGAGCAGGACTGCGTTTAGAAGATTCTACAATGCGGGAAATCTGATCCAGAGAAATATCCTCTGACTCAACATAATCTCCAAGATAGTATGTTGAATCCACAAAGATTGAAAGAACAGGAGTTTTTAAAAGGAAAGGGAGCCGCTGGGTAATCAGAGCTGTAGCAGCAGTTTTTCCAGCAGGCATCTGAAGATGAGCCTTCTTCATATCAAGATTTATATCAGAAATAAATTCCTTTTCAATCCAGTTTACCCGGCTTTTTGAAGAAACTGCCCCGCTTTTAGAAAGGGAAGGATCTTCCTGGCTTTCAGAATAATCTGAATATCTTTTCTGAAAACCCCGGTGAGCTTTTGAAGAGTTAGCATCAGAAGTGTTAAAATAGGCATTATTCGAATTTTGAGAAAAGCCCTGAACTAAAAGTGAAAATAAAATCAGACAAATAAATGTTTTCTTCATACACAATTCCACTTTCATATTCGGAAAAAAAAGAATAAATGTTTAGATTTAATTAAAAGCAGTAAAGTCAGAAAATGGGGAGGCGGACTTTCAAAAGAAAAAAGTTCACCACAAAGGGCATCCAGTCAGTTTTTTGACCAGGTCTCATCTGGAAACAATTTTTTATTTTGAGTTAAACAAGTGGAATCGCAAGCTAAGCAGATAAAGTTAAAAAAATCCCCGAAAAGCTTCATAAAAACTTTCCGGGGTTATGATTTTCTTTATAAATCAGAAAAATCTTTTATAAAATTAGTGACCATATGTACTGATGAAAACACCAGCGGCAATTGCAGTTCCAATTACTCCGGAAACATTTGGTCCCATAGCATGCATCAAAAGGAAGTTAGAAGGATCGAATTCCTGTCCAACTTTATTTGAAACACGGGCTGCCATAGGAACAGCTGAAACTCCGGCAGAACCGATAAGCGGATTAATCTTTTCTTTGAGGAAGAGATTCATAATTTTTGCCATAATAATACCGCCTGAAGTTGCAATTGCAAAGGCAAGAAGTCCCAGAATGATGATACCGATTGAATTTGCGTTCATAATTTTTTCAGGAGTCATCTGACTTCCAACTCCCAGAGAAAGGAGAATTGAAACGATGTTCATAAGTTCATTCTGAACTGTCTTTGAAAGGCGCTCAACACAACCAGCTTCCTTGATAAAGTTACCAAATGCAAGCATACCGATAAGAGGAGCTGCAGGAGGCAGAAGAAGTGCTGTAATCACAAGAAGCATGAGAGGGAAAAGAACTCTCTCTGCCCGGCTTACTTCCCTAAGCTGCTTCATCTTAATTGCCCTTTCCTTTTTTGTAGTAAGAGCTTTCATAATAGGAGGCTGAATCATAGGTACAAGAGCCATGTAAGAATATGCGGCAACGGCAATAACTGCCATCATTTCAGGAGCAAGCTTTGCAGAAACATAGATTGATGTAGGACCGTCAGCTCCACCGATAATAGCGATTGCTGCAGCCTGAAGCATTGTGTAATCAACGCCAGGAATAAAGTTCATGAGAGCTACACCAAAAAGGGTTGCAAAGACACCAAGCTGGGCAGCACCACCTAAAAGTGCCATTTTAGGATTTGCAATAAGAGGACCAAAGTCGGTCATTGCTCCGATGCCCATAAAAATCAGCATAGGGAAAAACTCGTTTCCAACTCCGGCTGAATAGATTATGTGAAGCATTCCGTCAGGAGCATTTCCCATTCCGGCTCCTGGAATATTTACAAGAATAGTACCAAATCCAATTGGAATCAAAAGAAGTGGTTCAAAACCTTTTGCAGCTCCAAGATAGACGATTAAAAAACCGATTGCAAGCATTACAAATTTCTGCCAGCCTGGAACGATTTTTCCTGCAAAAGGATCTGCCTTCATAGCTTTTTCAGCAAGCTGAGCTTCTTCTTCAGCAGCTTTTACTTCTTCTTCTGTTTCAGTATGAATCATCTTGTAGATTCCCGTATTTTTACCAACATTCTTCAAGAACTGGCTTACGGAAATTCTAGGAACATTTTCACTTCCTTTTACAATTGCGCTTCCAGCGTTTCTGAAAGAAGCAACCTCTTCTCCATTATCTGCAAATACCTTGCCACCAAAAGAAAGCACAAGGGAAACAAGCAGCAAAAAAGAAGTTATAAGGAAAATATGCTTTGTATTATTTTTATTTGTAAAAATATCCATAAATTAAATTCCTTTAGTTAATTTCAGCAACAGCCTGACCGTTTGAAATCTGAGTTCCAGGAGCAACAAGGAAATGAACCTTACCGCTTGCACCTGCCTTAATTTCAAGCTCCATCTTCATTGACTCAATTACCATAACTGTATCATTTGCACCAACTTTTGCACCGTCGTTTACAGCGTAGCGGAGAGCAACACCTGCAACAGGAGCCTTAACTGGAGTTCCACCGGCAGAAGCAGAAGGAGCGGCTGGAGCGGAAACTTTTGGAGCAGCAGGAGCAGCAGCTTTTATAGGAGCGGCTGGAGCTGCAGCTGGAGCGCTTGAAGTTCCACCGATTACAGCAAGCTTCTGTCCGTTTGCAACCTGACTTCCTGTTGAAGAAGTAAAGGAGATTTTTCCATCGCAAGGAGCTTTTACTTCAAGTTCCATCTTCATTGATTCAAGAACAATTACTGTCTGACCCTTCTTAACGCTGTCGCCTTCGTTTACAGCAAAGCGAAGAAGAGTTCCTGCAACAGGAGCAGTAACAGGACTACCACCGCTTACAGAAGCAGAAGGAGCTGATGCAGCAGCACTTGGAGCTGAGCTAACTGCAGGAGCAGCAGAAGCTGAACCGAAGCTTACATTGTAAGAAGTTCCGTTTACATTTACATTCATGCTGTCGCCGGCAGGACCGGTTGTAACATTGTATGCAGTACCATTAACATTGATTGTATAAGAAGCACCTTTGTTCTCTTTAGCAGGAGCAGCTGCTGCTTCTTTTTTAGCAAATGTACTTGCAGCATCAACAGGACCTTTTGAGCGTTCTGCAAAGAATTTTGGAGCAACATTAGGGAACATTGCATAAGTAAGGGTATCCTCATCAGAACCGTTACCACCAGCCTTCTTTGCTTCTTCAACCATTTTGTCCCATTCAGGCTCAATCAGATCTGCTGGACGACAGGTAACAACTGCATCCATTTTATTCTGTTCAAGAGCCTTCTTTACCAGATCAGGATTTGCGTCAGTTGGAAGTTTTCCAAAGCGTCCTGTAATCAGGTTTCTGAAATCCTGAGTCATATTTGTATAGCGTCCCATAAGAACGTTCATTACAGCCTGAGTTCCTACAATCTGAGAAGTAGGAGTTACAAGTGGAACATAACCAGCATCTTTGTGAACTTTTGGAAGTTCTGCAAGAACTTCATCCATTCTGTCACCGGCGTTCTGCTGTTTAAGTTGGCTTTCAAGGTTAGAAAGCATACCACCAGGTACCTGTGAAAGAAGAATGCGGGTATCAGCACCAAGGAAAGAAGATTCAAGTGAAGAATAGTGCTTGCGTACTTCGCGGAAGTAAGCTGCAATTTCAAGGAGGAGTTTGGTATCAAGACCAGTATCCATGTCTGTGCCCTTAAGCATTTCTACAACAGTTTCAGTTGGAGAATGGCTGGTACCCATAGACATAGAAGAAATTGCTGTATCAAGCCAGTCAGCACCAGCTTCAGCAGCCTTCAAAAGTGTTGCAACAGAAAGACCTGTTGTAGCGTGTGAGTGAATTTCAATAGGAAGATCTACCTTAGCCTTAATCTTCTGAACCAGGTCAAAAGCGTCGTATGGCTTTAAAAGACCAGACATATCCTTAATACAGATAGAGTCTGCTCCAAAGTCTGCGTAAGTTTTTGCAAGTTCTGCATATTTTTCATTTGTGTGGAAAGGTGTTACGGCATAAGAAATAGCCATCTGAACATCAACACCAGACTTTTTTGCAGCCTTTGTAGCGCGTTCCATATTACGAGGGTCGTTGCAGGCATCAAAAATACGGAAACAACCGATACCGTTCTTTGCAGCTGTTTCTACGAACTTATCTACAACATCATCAGCATAGTGCTTGTAACCAAGAAGGTTCTGAGCACGAAGAAGCATCATGATTTTTGAATTTGGAAGAGCGGCATGAAGTTTGCGGAGTCTCTCCCATGGATCTTCGTTCAAAAAGCGGATACAGGAGTCATAAGTTGCTCCACCCCAACCTTCGATATACTTATATCCAACTTTATCAAGTTTATCACAAATTGGCAGCATATCTGCCGTTGTCATACGAGTTGCGTGAAGACTCTGGTGAGCATCACGGATTGCAAGTTCAGAAATTCCAACTTTTGCCATTTTTTTACCTCTACACCTTTAATTGTCTGTCGTGTACTGCAGCACAAATAGCCGCAATTATTTCGTCGTTATTTCCAGCAGGCTGAGAAACAGCTGGCTGAGAAACGGAAGAAGATTTTTTATTCTCCGATGGTTTTTCCTTATCAAGCTTAAATGCGTGAACCAAAACATTTAAAAGTTTCATGCTCAGAATAAGTATTATGATAAAAGAAAACACTACTGCCATACCCAGAAGAGTAAGAAGTCCACTCTGGGAGAGCATTTCAGTTATTGTCATAAGACCCCCGTTGGCAACTTTACACTTTTTAAAAAGTTGTCATTTTAAGATTATAAGTCATAAAATCAATATTTTCAACTGATTGTATATTTGATATACTGATTTTATGACAAATATTTTTCTTGGAATAATAATAGCATTTTTTACAGCCGCTCTGGTTCTTCAGATAATCGGAAATCTCAAAGAAATAAGACTTATGACTTTGATTACAAAACCTTTCCTTCTTCCCCTGATAAGCGCTTTTTATATTCTGATAATAAAAAATTATCTGCCTGACTCAAGATTTCTGTTGATTTACGGACAGCTTTCCCTGACACTGGCATTCGCCGGAAATATTTTCTTTATTTTTTCAAAAAACTGGACAAAGATTGCAGGAAGTCTTTCCTATATGCTGAGCCTCGTATCCGCTCTTTTTATAACTTTTCCTTCCTTTAAACTTTTTACTCCACCGATTTTTCTTTCTATATTATTTTTTCTTGTATTTTTTTCCGGTCTTACTCTTGTCTATATATTTGTAATAAAGGAAAAATCCCTGCTACTGACTATTTTATATTTTGCTTTCTTCTCAATTGATTCAGTTTACTTATATTCAACACTCATAACCTGCGCCGGAGAAAAAAAACTGTATTCTGTAATTCTCCTGATTTCTGCAATTCTCATATCTGGGGCAGGATATTTTATGACAAAAAAAGAGGCTCAAAAAAAGAGCCTCTATAACTTTCTTTCAATTACAATCGCTTCTGTTTCCTATGCCCTTTTACAGGGAGCCTGTATTTTAATGCAGGCCCTTTAGGATTCCTTTAGGATTCTTTCAGGCAGCCCCGGAAGATATTTATTCCGGGGTATTTTTTAAGCTTTTATTCCCTCAAAATTAGAACAAATCTTCCATTCCGTAGAGAGCGCCTTTCTTCAGCCGACCGTTATTAATTGCTTCAACAAGGCGTTCAAGGGCATGAACTGAACCTACTGCAAAACCTTCCCGGCTTCTTGCCCTGTGAGTAATCTCAATGGTATCAGCAGGAGAATCAAAGAAAACTGTATGAGTTCCAGGAATACTTCCGCAGCGGGTTGAAGAAACATGCAGCTGTCCTGGAAGAGGCTTTTCGTGGAAAGCATCAGTTACTATTGAATTTTTCTTTTTTGTATTTTCAAGAATAACATTTGCAAGAGTGATTGCAGTTCCACTTGGGCTGTCTGCCTTCTGGTTATGATGAGCTTCCCATGTAGCAATATCGTATTCAGGATATTCATCGAGAATTTTTACTGCTTCCCTAACAATTTTGTAGAGCATATTTACGCCGATAGAAAAATTTGAAGAAGTCATTATAACTCCTCCACATTCCTGAGCAAGTTTTGCAACTTCTTCATGCTTATCGTTCCAGCCGGTAGTTCCTACAACAAGAGGGAGCCCCAGAGGAAGAAGAGCCTTGATGTTTCCCATAACGCTGGCAGGATGACTAAACTCTATAACACCGTCAGCACCGCTTTCCTTTACTGCTCTGGCTACAGCCTGATAGTCACCTGCAGGAATTTTTACTGATGCATCAGGAGAAAGAACGTCCACAGTAGCACAAATCTCGTGACCAAGGGAAAGAGCACACTTTTCAATCATGTGGCCCATTTTTCCATAACCAACTAAAGCAATTTTCATATCAGTAACCCTCTATTATCCAAAATAAGCATTGTGAAGAACCTGTACAGTTCTATCAGCTTCTTCTTCTTCTACAAGAACAGAAATATTTACCTTACTTGCACCCTGACTTATCATCTGAACATTAATTCCTTCTTCACTAAGGGCTTCAAAACCGCTTGCAAGAATTGCAGATGAATGAGCAGCATCGCAGATAATAGTTACAATTGCCTTTCCGCTTCTTACATTTACGTCTGCTACCCTTCGCAAATCCTGAACAAGAGAAGAAAGATCATCCTTTGTGTTTACAGTACAGCTTACAGAAACTTCACTGGTAGCAATTACGTCTATGCTGACATTCCACTTAAGGAACTGATTAAAAATATGAGCCAGGAAGCCGGCAGCCCCAAGCATTCGTGTTGAAACAATATCAAAAATAGTTACATGCTTTACAGATGTAATTGCACAAACAGGAGGAACTTTTCCAGAATGCTGTTCTACAATAATAGATCCTGGGCTGGAAATATTATAGGAATTCTTTACACGCACAGGTGTTCCAGTTTTCTGAACCGGAAGCATTGATCGGGGATGAAGAACCTGAGCTCCGAACATTGCAAGTTCCAGAGCTTCCTCATAGGTTACTTCAGGAACCATTTTTGCTTCTTTTACAATGCGAGGATCAGTTGTCATGATTCCGTCAACATCTTTCCAGGTCTGAACTTCATCAGCCTGCATGGCAGCACCAATGATTGTTGCTGTCAAGTCAGAACCACCCCGTCCTAAAGTAGTAATATTTCCCTTTATATCCTTTGCGATAAAGCCGGTTACGATAGGAATTGCGCTATCAACTCCATTTTTATAACCGTTCAAATGCTCAGGAATTTTATTCCATACTGAATCTAGAAGTTCAGCTGACATAAAATTAGAATCGCTCTCAATTCCAATATCCCATGCATCATAGAAATTTGCAGGGATTCCTTCTTTCTGAAGATATGCAGCCATCATTCTGACAGACATTCTTTCTCCAAAAGAAACAAGATAATCCCGGCTTCTCTTACTGATTTCTTTTAGCATGGAAATTCCAGTCAAAAGCTGCTTTAATTCTTCAAGCAGAGCCTTGATTGTATCAATATTTACACCCAGTTCAGCAGCTGTGTCTTCATGAAGCTTTGCAACGCCTTTTACATCAACAATGCCTGTTACAGCAAGATCTGCTGCTTCAAGAAGATGATCAGTGGTATCACCCATTGCACTTAAAACGACAACCGGTCGTTTATCCTTGTAAGTCTTAATAATCGAAGCAACATGCTTGATTCTGTCCGCGTTGGCAACACTAGAGCCGCCGAATTTCATAACTATCATAAGTAGAATATACAAATTTTTGTATATTTATGCAACAAATGACAACATTGCCTCCTTTTGATTTCTATTCAAACTCCCTCATTGCAAGAACATAGGAATTATTTGATGTGGTCTTTAAGCCTGCGCTGAATTTTCCGCTGGAAAAATTCATTTTATAAACTTTAGCAGCAGAAGTATCCTGGCTTGAAGAATAGTAAAATCCTGAAATATTCTCACATAAAGGAGAATTAAATAAGTTTAATGTTCCCTGGATTTTTTCAAAGTCTGAATAAATCTGATAAAGCTCATAAACAGAAGGAAGATACCAGCCCTCTTTTACCTGATCCGGAAGCATAAAAGTTTCTCCATAGGAGAAGCAGTAATAAAAAGCCGGAAGATTTTCTTTCAGCAAGGATAAATCGGAAGTTTCAAAAGGAATTTCGTCTTGTATAATAGAAAGAGATTTTTTTCCGGTGAGATTTCCTGAAAAAGTTACAGGTAGAGAATCTGCTGATAATGAAGAAGGAAGACAAATTAATTTCTCAAATTTCATAAGAGATGCATCTGTATCTTTTAAGGCCCATGAAAGATAACCTTCTTTACGGTTTTCGTAAGAGTTGTGAAGTCCCAGCCCCAGAGGAATACCATTTTCAGAAAAACCCAGACAGACCGCAAAAGCACAATCCATTTCAGAAGGTAAAAGTTCACTGCCAGGCTTTGATAAAATTTTCCCTTCTGCCCAATAAATTACTGAGCCAGGAATGAAAGAAGAATAATCTTTAAGAACTATCTCTCCCACAAGCAAAGGAAAATCTGGTGTCTGGCCATAGTACAGCAACACCTTGTATTTTCCAGGAAAATCAGGAAGAGGAAGAAGGACTTCCATAGAATTAAAGTCAATAACTCTAAAAGGACTTTCTTCAAAATCACTTAAATTTTCCATATTTGAACAAAAACTTTCCTCCAGGCAGTATTCAGACGACCAGGATGAACTTTCAAAAAAGACATCTTTTTGCCCCTCCTCCGGCTCCTCAGAATTCTCTTTTACTATAGAATAGGAAAGCAGGGATTTATTGAAAGCCGGGGAATTAAAATTTGTTCCTGAAATTCTGGCAGACAGATTTTTTCCAGAAACAGAAGTTCCTGCTGGGGGAATATAAAAGTCAGAAAAAGAAAGACTGCCGTAAATCAAAAGAGAAGTTGAAGAGATTTTCCTGAAAAACTCTTCCTGCCCGTTCAGTAAATCTTCAATAGAAACTGAGTCTAAAGATTCGTATAGGCCTGCAGGCGATTTATTTTCATTCAAAGAATATAGAGTAATTTCATGACATCCCTCCTGTTCAGGCAGAGGTAAATTAATCGAAAAAGAATGCCAGCCGGAAGAGAAAGTTTCCCCTTCAATTTTATAGACCTTCTTATCAAAAAGAACAAAGGCTTTTTCCATAAGATCAAGGTTATAGCCGGCAATAAAAAGTTCCGCCTGTCTTACCGAAAGAGCATCATCTATAGAATATGAATTATTTTCTACAATATAAAAGTCCGTAATTTCACTATCAGCTGTAACAAGAATATTTTCTTCCAAATCTTCAAGAATTTGTCCCTTCACTGAAATTCGGATTGAATATTTTTTCCCGGAAGAAGTCGCTTTTGAAAGATAAGGAACTTTTAAATTTGCAGAATAAAAAAGGGAAAAGTTTTCACCGTCAGAATCAGTTTCACCTTCAGAATTAACTTCACCTTCAAGATCAGGACACCCCTTTTCCTGATAAATTAATTTATCACCATCAAAAATACAGAAAAAACATTCCGGCTTTTCCGTTTCTAAAAATCTTGAGATTTTTTTTCTTCCGGAAAACTTTACTTTCACATCCGTGTAAGAATCTTCTCTGGAAGCAAAATGTTTACATGGAAGTAAAATTTCTTTTATATAAAAGCCATAAATATTTTTATAAGAAAGACTTGCTGTCTGGCTTAAATTGTCAAAATCATCAAATGCCTGAAGGGTAAAATAATAATCTGCTTCATCTAGAAAAATATCAGAAATTACATATTCATCTTCAGTTTTTTCAAAAGACGAAGAAATCTTTTTCTCAAGAAAAATTTCTCCATTCCTTTTTCCAGTAAGCAAAAGCCCCGTAAAATCCCTGTCACAAGGATTATTCCAGCTCAAAAGCATTTCATTTTGAAAAGGATTATAGACCAGCGAAAAATTTCTTACAGGCTCAGGCCCTTCTCTGTCAATATTAGTAACAGAAATGCATTCCACTCTTTTTTGCCCATCAATCTGCATAAGACCAAGAGTGTAAATACCATTTTCATAGACTTCAAAACGGGAAAGAGACTCTTCCTGATCAAAAGGAATTATTGTCCGTTCTGGATTTTCGAAAAACGCTTCCTCATTATAAAACTCCCCCCTTATCCAGCTGACTTCCTTTATCTCCTCCCGATGAAAAATTTTTGCAGTAATTACAAGGCTGTCAGCGCACCTCTGACCTGTACTTTTATTAAAATCCACAAAAAGACTAATCGCAGAATCACCCGCCTTTGCAAGCAGACTCCACTTTCCGCCGGTATAAATCCAGGAAGAGCCGTCTGAAAGATTAAAAAAAGCGCTTAATTCTTCCGGATTTTTTAACTTCTCATCATCAAAACCTGAAAAAGTACCAAGCCACACAATAGACTTGCCATCCCTGCCATCAAGTCCGTCTTTGCCGTCAAGTCCATCCCTGCCATTTATTCCATCTATCCCGTCTTTTCCATCCCGTCCGTTTTTGCCGTCCAGTCCGTCTTTTCCATCCTTTCCGTCCAGTCCATCTCTGCCATCCAAACCGTAAGAAAGTCCATTTCCGTCAAAAAGGCCTCCATCCGCCCCTTCACTTTTATTTTCAAAAATTTCTTCTTCGTTAATCTCAATTACAAATACTATAGAACCGTCACTTTGACCTTGTCCTTCAGAAAGGCATGAATCAAGCAAAGATTTATAGGAAAGTTCATACTCTTTATAAAAATTATCTTTTGAAAGAGTAAGTAGAAAAAAATCATTACTATTCAAATGAGAAAGCTGCTCCGGACTAAAAAAATCAGCAGCATCAAAAAAAGCCTTTCCTTCACCATTAGTAACTGACACCTGCATTAATTGAGGGACAGAAAGAATAAAACCAGATAAAGACGCACCACTTAAATTCTTTTCCAAAACTTCCTGAATCTTATTTTCTTCACTATTGTCAACAGACTCCGGGGAAAGCAGTGAAAGTTGAACTGAAAAAGGATGTCTTTTATAGAAAATAAAATCAGAAAGGACAGAATCCTCCCCCTCCCTTATAAGTAGATCCTTTTTTAAAAAAGCCCCCTCCTCCATAGAAGAAAAAGCAAATACCTGATAAAAACCCGGAC
>JAILKG010000017.1 GCA_024693915.1 Treponema sp. | reverse complement strand
TAACAATTGATACAGTAACCTTCCCTGTTACCTTGATTTATGATCCACCAAGAATGCCTTCTTCAACTCTTACAGAAGCTGCCAGCGAACTTTTGATTCAAAAAATTTCTGACACAGTGGAAAAAGTTTTAAATAATCCTGATGAAGAAGCCAGAGGAGGAATTCTTATTTTCCTGCCTGGAGAAAAAATTATCAAAGACTGCATGAGATTTCTGGATCACAGCCATTTTTCCTCAAGAATTTTTACCCTGCCTCTATATGGCCGGCTTTCAAAAGAAGATCAGGAAAGAGTATTTCAGGAAGCTCCGGAAGGAAAGAAAAAAATTATTATTTCCACAAATATTGCAGAAACCTCCGTTACTATTTCTGATATAACAACGGTAATCGATTCAGGACTTGCAAAACTAAACTTTTATAATCCAAGAACCTTTACTTCAAGTCTTATTGAAACTCCTGTTTCTAAAGCCAGTCTGAATCAAAGAAAAGGAAGAGCAGGAAGAACTCAAAAAGGGCTATGCTACCGCCTTTATTCCATAAAAGATTTTGAAACCCGACAGATGTACACAACAGAAGAAATTTACCGAACTGATTTAAGCGAAGTTGTTCTTCAGATGGCAGATTTAGGAATTACTGATTTTATGGGCTTTGATTTTATAAGTCACCCTGGAAAAGAAGGAATAATCGGAGCTATTGAAACCCTCAACATGTTGGGCGCCCTAAGCCCTGACAACAGCCTTAGTTCAATTGGAAAGCTTATGGTAAATTTCCCTCTTGAACCAAGAATCAGCCGCATGATTGTAGAAGCTATAATGAAATATCCGGATGTTCTTGAAGAAGTTTTAATTGCGGCCAGTTTTCTTTCTACAAACTCACCTTTTATGCTTCCTCCTGGAGAAGAACTTGAAGCAAGGAAAGCTCATCACAGATTTCAGGATATTCAGGGAGATTTTGTTTCCTATCTTAACCTTTTTAAAGCCTTTTCAAATGTGCAGGATAAGGAAAAATTCGCTGAAAATAACTATCTGGACTTAAGAATCCTTTACGAAATTGATAATATAAACAAACAGCTTCAGGATATTATATACCACATGAACATCCCTGTAACCGGAGGGGGAGACAAAGCCCATTACCTAACCTGTATTGCAAGCGGTATGATCCAGTTTGTCTGCATAAGAAGCGGTAAAGATACATACAGAAGCCTTACAACAGACAAAATTAATATTCATCCGGGAAGTTCTATGTTCAGAAAAGATCCACTTTATATTGTGGCCGGAGAAATAGTCAGAACCTCAAGAATGTTTGCCATGAGCGTATCTCCCCTTACCTCTTCGATTTTAAGAAACTTAAGTCCGGATCTTCTTTTACGCCTTGAGAACAGAAAAAAAGCCAGTAAACTTGAAGTTCTTTCAGAAAAATACAGCGCAGTTCTTGAGAAAAGCAAAAAAAGAGGAAGTGAAAATACTTCTGATTCTAAAGAAGTATGCCTCCTGGATGACATGCTTATTTTTGGAGAGGAAAAGTTTACCATCAAGAAAATAAAGGGAAGAAAAACTGCCCTGCTCCCTGTAGAAAAATTTTCAAAAGCCTTTGAAAAAGCAGAAGAAGATGAAAAGAATTTTAATTTCAAAGGCCTGTGTGGAAAAATCGAATATCAGAAGGGCTTTTCCCTCTTTGAAGATATCAAATTGAACCAGCTTTTTAAATTTGCTGAAAATTTTCCTCTTACACCTCTTAACGAAAACTCCTGGAACAGAAAACAGAATGTAAATATTAATGAAAAAGATGCTGCATCAAAACTTTGCGAACTTTCAAAAAAACTTCTGCATGTTGCAGTCGCAAAACAAAAGGAAAAAGCCTACGGACTTGTAGCCCTTTATACAGACGGAAATGGAAATTACTGGCCTAAAATTTCAAAAGGTCTCCACACAGCTGTAAACGAAAGCCTTTACAGTCTTGAGAAACTTTCAGAAACTGAAGAATTGTTTACAGAATCTCAAAAGGAGATTCTAAATGAAGTGTACAGAAAATTGAACGAGATACTGTAAAAAACGTGAAAAACTTATAAATAAATACAAATAGGGCTGTCTAAAAAGTAAAAAAACGATGCTTAGAGTTGTTTTTAAGAACTAAGGATTTTCTTCCGGTAAAATTTTTGTGACGGAAGAAAATTTACTTTTCATCCCCGGCATCTGCAGCCCAGGCAGCTTCTTTTTTGGAGTCAGAAGAATCATCATCTTCAATTCCAAGAAGTTTTTTTGCCTTGTCCCTCATCTGGCTTTTTGCCTTGGTATCATTTGCAAGGGTGTTTACAGCCGCACGGGCCATTTCATAGCGGGCGTTTTTATAAAGCTCCAGGCCCTGCCCCTGGGTTGTTGAATCTTTTGACTGAATGTAAAGTACACAAAGCTCAGCATAACCTGGGCGGGCATATTTTATAAAAAGCTTACCCAGGGCGTAGCGGAGATCTTTTCTTTTATCATCTTTCAGGGTTTCTTTTGCAAGCTCAATTATCTGGTCTTCTCCGTAAAGACCTTTTGCAAGAACAGACTCACAGACCATTTTTTTTGTTGCATCAGGAACTTTTTTGTCAGTAATCTGGGAAAGCATAAATTCTTTTGCCTTGTCGCTTGTAAGTTCAGAAATTGCAGGATAGCATTCTTTTTTTACAGCATTTTCACTGTCATTTTTAGAGCGGTAAATAAGATATTCATCAGCTTCATTGAGTTTTAATTCTTTTACAGCCTTGATAGCTTCAATTCTTACTTTATAGTGGTCATCCCTTATTCCCTGAATCAGGGCATTTTTAGCTTTTTCATCATCAGGATAGTTCTTTAAGCCCTTGATACAGTATTGCCTCATATTTGGATCTGATTTTTCAAAAAGGTCAATTAAAACCGGAATAGACTCCTTCTTCTTCATATTTCCGATTGCTTCTGCCGCATACATGCGCACAAAGGAGTTTTCATCTTCATCCTGGGCAATTACCACCAGATCTTCCCAGGTTTCTTCTGCATTCATCTGACCAAGAGTGCGCATCAAAGCCTGCCTTTGGGGAACTTCCAGATCATCCCTTTTTAAAAACTGAGCAAGATACTTAGCTTCTTTTTTTCCGCCGGTTTTTCCGATGGCGGTTAAAGCCATGGTAAAATATTTTTCATCATCTTTTTCAAGAAGATTTAAAAGAGCCGGATTTGCACTTTTTGAGGAAACTTCAGCCACATAGTTCAGGCATTTTTCTACAATCGCATTGGAAGAATCATATGGATCATCTATAATTTCAACAGCATAATCTTCCAGACAAGGATCTTTTCTTTTTGCAAAATACTCTAAAACCTTAATTTTTATCTGAGAAGTATTAGAGCGGTAAAAAAGATCATAAAGTTCTTCTACAAAGCGTTCGTCTTCATTTTCAACAATTTTATCGATAGTTGAAGAAATTTCAGAAGCTGTACCATAAAGAATAGACTCCCTAATGCTTTTTGTTTCACTTCCATCGCTGTCCCTTTCAGAAGCCTTTTTGACCTTTTCCTGGTCTGCTGAAAGAGGCCGTTTTTTTTCAGGAATAACAACTTTTGTCATCTCTTCATCCAGTTCAAAAGAACTTTCTTCAGAACCGGAATTTTCACCCTTTTCCTGCAGACTTCCCCCAACAGTAAGAAGTTCTTCATCAGAATACAGCTTCCCTTCATCAGAAATAAGAGGGCTATCACTCTGGCTTCTGCTTTCTGCAGGAGCTTCAGGAGCATTATCTGCATTTATGCTAGAATCTGCATCAAAAGTATTATCAGCGGCAAAAGCAGAGTCTGATCTTTGAGAAAAAGTAAAAAAAGCAGAAAAAAGAAGGAGGTATGAAAAAGTAAAAATATTTTTTATTCTGAAAATCCCTTTTACAAAAGAAAACATAGGGCCTCCTTATATCCTTAAACTATCTGACCTTTTTTAAAACGTTCAAGAAAGGCTTTTTTATATTCTTCAAAACGGTCTTCTTCGATTGCAAGTCGTATTTCCTTAATAAAATTATTCAAAAAATACAGATTGTGATAGCTTGCAAGCATACTGCTTAAAATCTCCTGTTCCTTAAAAAGATGACGGAGATAAGCTCTGGAATAGGTCCTGCAGACTTTACACTTGCATTCTTTATCAAGAGGTGAAAAATCCCTTTCAAAACGCTTCTGTTTAATTGAAAGCATACCGTCGTGGGTAAAATATGAACCGTTTCTTGCATTTCTGGTTGGAAGAACACAGTCAAACATATCTACGCCTGCTTCAACTGCTTCAAGAATGTATTCAGGAGTTCCTATTCCCATTACATAAACAGGTTTCTCGTCAGGAAGATACTGCATTGTATGATTTAAAAAATGAACGAACTCATCAGAACTTTCACCAACACTTAAGCCACCGATTGCAATTCCTGGAAAATCAAGAGAAGAAACAAATTCTGCACTTTCTTTTCTTAAATCTTCATAGAAATTTCCCTGAACAATAGGAAATAAAATTCCCTGATAGCCCTTTTCCCTTGCTTCTTCCCAGGTCTTTTTTGCCCTCAAAAGCCAGTTTGAAGTAATTTTTAAATCATTCTGAGCCTGTTTTTTTTCAGCACCATAGGCAGTGCAGACATCAAGCTGCATCTGAATATCTGAATTAAACTTAACCTGAGTTTCTACAATATTTTCAGGAGTGAACATATGGTAGCTTCCGTCAATGTGACTCTGAAACTTTACTCCTTCCGGATTAATTTTTCTAAGATCGCTAAGACTGAAAACCTGAAATCCCCCTGAATCTGTCAGGAAATTTCCCTTGTACTGAGTAAAATTATGGAGGCCACCTGCTTCCTGAATAAGATCTGCGCCGGGCCTTAAATATAAGTGATAGGTATTTGCAAGTATAATTTCAAAACCCATCTCGTTTATGTCATCTTTAGAAATTGCTTTTACGCTGGCACATGTTCCCACAGGCATAAAAACAGGAGTTTTTACTGTACCATGAGGCAGTGTAAGAAGACCGGTTCTTGCCTTTGACTTTGAGCTTTTATGGTATACATCAAAAATTTTCATATTCATATTTTCCTCAAGGATTTTTAAGTTCGTGAATATCTTAAAAGAACAATACTTGCCACTATAAAGAAGAAGACGGGAAACCAGGCTCCCATCATTGGAGAAATATAACCAAATTTTGCCAGCAGCATTGTAACCATCTGCATTACATAGAAAAGAACTGCCGCTGAAATACTTAAGGCCAGGCTTATAAGAAGTACATTTTTTCTAGATTTTCCAGAAAGGCCGATTGAAAGGAATACTACAATAAATACAATGCTTGGAAAAGCAAATTTTTTGTAGTATACAGAAAGTTCCTCGTGATAAGGAAGGCCAATTCTTTTTAAGTGGTTAATGTAAATTTTAGCGTCTTTTGTATTTACTTCTTCAATGGAAACAGAATTGTTCCTGAAAGTATCGCTGGGTTCATTCAGCTTATCAAGAAGTTCCTGTTCAGGATATATAGTTTTTAATTCTTCCCCTTCAAAATAGTATTCAATAGGATTCTGAAGTCTCCAGATATTTTTTTCTTCACTCCAGCTTGCACTGTCTGCATGAATTACAGCCCTCATAGATTTGTCAGGATTTCTGTACACAAGAGTTAAATCGTAAAGGCGTTTCTGGCTGTCTTCATAAAGCTGAGCCTTATAAATCAAAAAGCCGGAATCAGAAAGAACTACAACACTGTCGTTGTTCATGGATTTTTCTTCCTGAAGAAGGACTTTCTGAAGGTCTTTCTTTTTAGCATAAGTAGGAACTACCAGCCTGTCCTCAAAGAAAAATAAGGCAAAACTCAAAATAAGAGAAAAAGTTAAAAGAGGCATTGTAAAATGGGAAAGGCTTACCCCGGAAGCAAAAACCGCAGTCAGTTCATTATTGGCGTACAAATCGCTTAATGTGTAGGCAACCGCAAAAAGAACACCCAGAGGGACGGCATACCAGACGGTTTTTGGAATATATAAAATCATAAGGTAGGCAACCTGGATAGGAGGAACGTCATTCTGAATAAATTTCCAAAGATTCATCAGAAGATCCACCATTACAAGAACAAGAGAAAAAAAGCCCAGGGCTCCGATAAAAATCGGGGTAAATCGTTTGAACAGATATTTTACAAGAACCATTTTATTCCCCCTATTTTTTCATCAGAACAAAATAAAATAAAAGCCCGGAGCCGCCTATAATCAGGTCCGGAAACCACATTGCCCAAAAGCCGTTTACACCGTTTCGGCTGGCAAAAATCTGCCCTAAAATCATCATTGCCCAGTACAAAAAGCTGATTACAAGACCTACAACAAGACCAATTGTCTGCCCTTTGTGTTTCCCGAACAAAAAAGCCAGTGGAATGGCAAGAATTGCAAAGAAAATTGATCCAAAAGGCAGAGAAAACTTTTTGTTGTATTCCATCACGTACAGATTCAGCTGCCTTTTACTATAGCTTTCCCTAGACTTCAAATTTTTAATGCTGCGGCCCAGATCATAACTGGTCATTTCCCGGGGACTGGTTACATAATTTGTATTAAAAAAAGCGGAATCAAAAATATTCAGAGTTGCACTGGAACTTTCCAGAATGTCGTAATTTTTTCTTCCCTTTGAATCCAAAAATAAAACAGAAGAATCTTTCATGTTCATCTGCATAAGAACACCTTCTTTTTTTGAAGAAGAAAGCTTTGACTCCCCGGAAACAATGATTCTCTGCTTGCCGTCAGAACTTTTGTCAAAGAAAACCAGGTCAGAAACAACTCCGTCCTTTACGTCACCTATTACGATTGTAGCCGTATTCAGATGCTTTATTGTATTTGCCTCGATTTCAACACCAGGATTTGAAGCAAGAATTTTCCTGAAAAGTTTATTGTAGTTGATAGTCCCGACCGGTAGGAGATAGTCGTTTACAAAAAAAGATGCAATGGAAATTACCATTCCAAGAACTAAAACCGGAATCATTACAAGAGCATAGCCCTGACCACTAGCCTGAAGAATAAGAACTTCGTTGTCGCTCATAAGACGGCCAAGACACATTAAAAAACCTACAAGAGTTGCAAAAGGTGCCGACTGGGCAATAATAAATGGCAGAGTATAAGCCATCAGCTTGCACACATCTCCAAAAGGAACTCTTTTCTTAAGAATATTTTCCGCAAGAAGAAGAATTTGATTGCAGAAAAAAATCATAAAAAAGAAGAGAAAGGCCACAAAAAAATAAAGCATAAGCTCCCGGACTATATAGCGCACAAGAACATTGTTTCTGATTTTTCCTTTACCAAGATATTTAACCTGAAAAGCATCAATGGCATTAAAAACTTTTGTTAAAGGCTTTTTAAGGAATTTTTCATAAATTTTATAAAAAAACTCATAAACAAAGTGAAAAATTCCGGAGAGAAAATCTGTTATGTAGTCGATTAAGTCAAAAATTTTATCAACAATTTTCAAAATATGCCGTCCGCCTGTCAGTATTTCAGTCAGAATACTTTTTTCTGCATTTTATCTGTCAGATGTAATTTTTCTGTCTCTTATATTTATTTTTTTCTGACAAGATTAAAAAGGCAAAAACATATAAATTTTATATGTAAATTTATAATAGCCCTTTTGGCTCTTAAACTCCTGTAGAACCAAAACCTCCGCTTCCCCGCTGACTGTCTTCCAACTTTTCTGCTTTTACAAACAAGCCCTGTGTAACAGGAGCAATTATCAGCTGGGCAATTCTGTCACCATTGTGAATTGTAAATGCTTCTTCCCCAAGATTAATGAGAATTACACAGATTTCTCCCCTGTAATCACTGTCAATTGTTCCTGGAGTGTTGAGAACTGTAAGGCCGTTTTTTGCAGCAAGACCGCTTCTTGGTCTCACCTGAATTTCATAGCCCTCTGGGATTTCAGTAAAAAGACCGGTTGGTACCATTGCCCTTTTTCCAGGAAGGAGAACTATATCTTCACTGATAAAAGCGCAGATATCGGCTCCTGCACTGCCCTTTGTTTTATATTCAGGGATTTTTACCCCTTCTTTTGCTGTGTATTTGATATTAACTGTATTCATATTTTCCCATTATAACAGAAAACAAAACATAATTAAACCTCTTGTCCTGAATTTTCATTACGGGTACAATTCTGTTTGTTATGAACATTCTTTCTATTAAAGATTTAGGTAAAATTGGCCGTGAAGATTTTCTTTTCAAAAATGTAACTTTTGGCTTAAACGAGGGAGAAAAGGCAGCCCTCATTGGACGAAACGGAAGCGGAAAATCCACTTTGCTTTCAACAATTGCAGGCATTTACCAGCCTGATGAAGGCAGTATAGTTATCAACAAGGAAGCTGGCATTTCTTTTCTTGCTCAGAATCCTTCATTTCTGCCGGAAGACAGCATAAACGACCATATTTTTAAATCTTCTTCACCTAAACTGAATGTCATAAAAGATTTTCTTGAAGCCCTGGAAAAATATTCTCTTGACCCAAATCCTAAAAATCAGAAAAAATTTGATGAACTGAATCAAAAAATGGAAAACCAGGATTTGTGGAACTATGAAAGTCAGGTTTCATCAATTCTTTCAACTCTGGGAATAAATGACAGAAACCAGAAAATGGGAACTTTGAGCGGAGGAATGGTAAAAAAAGTGGCTTTAGCCCAGGTTCTTGTGGAAGACACAAAACTACTTCTCCTTGACGAACCTACAAACCATCTGGACATAAAGACAATCTGCTTTCTGGAAAAATATCTGAGGGATACAGACCGCACGGTTTTAATGGTTACCCACGACCGCTATTTTTTAGACAGCGTCTGCACCAATATTTTTGAACTTTCCAGAAAAAGAATCAAACTTTATCAGGGAAACTATTCAGACTATCTTGATAAAAAAGAAATTGAAGCGGAAATTGAAGAAAACACAGAAAGACGGATTGAAAGCGTTCTCCGCTTTGAGCGTGACTGGCTTAGACGAGGCCCCTGTGCCAGAGGAACAAAAGCCAAGGCCCGCATTCAGAGAGATATGAGCCTTATAAACCGGGAAAAATTTGCCAAAGACAAGGACTTTACTTTTGAAGTTCAGGGCCGGCGTCTTGGAGGAAAGGTTCTTGTCCTTGATAATATTTCTAAAAATTACAAAAAAGCAAACGGAAATCCAGTTTTAAAAGAGTTTTCATACACCTTCACAAAAGGACAGAGAATTGGAATTTTTGGAGATAACGGAAGCGGAAAATCAACATTTCTAAACATTATTACGGGGAAACTCCAGAGTGATACAGGAAGCGTAACAAAGGGAGAAAACACCAGCTTTGGCTACTACACACAGAACCCATACTTTAAAGATAAAAGCATGACAGTTCTTGAATATTTAAAAGAAGCGGGAGATGTTGTTAAAAGAAAGGACGGAAAAATATTAAGTGCAGGCCTTTTCCTTAATGAATTCGGCTTTGAAGGGAAAATTCAGGTTTCTCCACTTTCCTCTCTTTCCGGAGGAGAATTAAAAAGGCTTTTCCTTATCAGGCTGCTGATGGAAAATCCAAATTTTCTTGTTTTAGACGAACCTACCAACGATTTTGATATTTTTACCATGAATATTCTGGAACAGTTTCTGATGAACTACGAAGGCTGTCTTTTAATCGTAAGCCACGACAGATATTTTATGGATAAAATTGCAGACAGTCTTTTTATTCTTGAAGAAGACGGAAGTATTTCCGGCTGGGTTGGAAAATGTTCTGAATACATTCAGTACAGGGATGAAAAAGCCAGGGAAGAACTATTAAACGAAAGAAAAGAGGCATCTGAAAAAAAGAAAAATCAGGAAAATAAGGGGGAAAAAGCTGACAGTCCAGCCTCTACTGGCTCAGAAACTTTATCAGAGACACCTTCTTCCCCTAAGCAGAAAAAAAAGCTTACCTACAATGAACAGAAGGAATTTGAAAAGCTTGAAAAAGACATAGCCCAGCTTGAAGAAGAAAAAAACATTCTTGAAGAAAAGATGCAGGGAAATGGAAAGCAGGATTTTTCTGATTTGCAGTCAGTAAGCAAAGGATATGCAGAAATTTCTTCCCTGCTGGATGAAAAATACCAGCGCTGGGAAGAACTTGCTTCATTTATTTAAGTCTAATTTTTCAGTCTATTAATTATTGCTAAAAACCTTCAATAGTGATAAAGTTTTTTTATCCTGCCTGAAGGCTATACCCGAGGGCGTTTTAATAGAGGTATAAAAATGGGAAAGAAAAAGCTTGATTGGGGTGCCTTGCCTTTCGGTTATATGAAGACAGACAAGCGCTTTGTTTCTAATTATAAAAACGGAGCCTGGGATAAAGGAAAGCTCACAAAAGATGAAAAAGTCGTAATCAGTGAATGTGCCTGCGTACTTCAGTATGCACAGACCTGTTTTGAAGGACTTAAAGCATATACAACAAAAGACGGAAGAATCGTTACATTCCGTCCTGATCTTAACGCAGCAAGAATGAAGAGCTCCTGCGAGCGTCTTGAAATGCCAGTTTTCCCGGAAGAAAGATTCGTTCAGGCTTGTCTTGATACAATTAAAGCAAATATCGACTGGGTTCCTCCTTACGGAAGCGGCGCAACTCTCTACGTTCGCCCATACATGTTCGGTTCAAATGCCGTAATCGGCGTAAAACCTGCTGACGAATATCAGTTCAGAATTCTTGTAACTCCTGTTGGACCATATTTCAAGGGAGGCGTAAAACCTATCGTTGTTCGCATCTCTGACCTTGACCGCGCCGCTCCTCACGGAACTGGTGACATTAAGGCAGGTTTGAACTATGCAATGAGCCTTCACAACATTGTAGACGCTCACAAATGCGGATTTGCAGAAAACATGTACACAGATCCTGCAACCCATACATATATTGAAGAAACTGGTGGAGCAAACATTCTTTTTGTTAAAAAAGATGGAAAACTGGTAACTCCAAAATCAAATTCAATTCTTCCATCAATCACACGCCGTTCACTTGTTCAGGTTGCAAAAGATTACCTGCACATGGAAGTTGAAGAGCTCCAGATTAACAAGAATGAACTTTCTGACTTTGCTGAAGTAGGTCTCTGTGGAACTGCAGCCGTAATCAGCCCTATCGGAAAAATCGTTGACCACGATAAAGAAATTCTTGTTCCAAGCGGAATGGAAGCAATCGGTCCAGTTCTTGGAAAGCTCCGTGAAACACTCACAGGAATCCAGATGGGCGAAATTGAAGCTCCTGCAGGCTGGATCTACGAGATTAAATAGTCTTTTTTAAGACAGCCTTTTATAAATTAAAGTCCGGGTATTTATTATTACCCGGATTTTTTTTATAAAAGCATTCTTCCCTGGCGTCCACACTGAACGTCATTTTTTTATTCATTAATTTTTTATGTCCAGGGATTCACGATTAAAGCACGCCTGAAACCATTTTTTTTGCCTGCCCGCCCATTTCGAAAGCTCGCCCAAAGCCTTTTTTTTACCTGCTATTTAAGCCTTTTCCAGCAAACAC
>JAILKG010000271.1 GCA_024693915.1 Treponema sp. | reverse complement strand
GCTTAAATTTGGAAGACACAAGAGTAGTAGCTTTAATTTTAGGCGGAGGAAAAGGAACCCGCCTCTACCCCCTTACAAAAGAAAGGGCAAAACCAGCAGTTTCATTTGGTGGAAAATATCGTCTTGTTGACATACCTATTTCAAACTGCATTAATTCAGGTTTCAAAAAAATCTACCTTTTAACTCAATTCAATTCCACTTCACTTCATCTGCATATTACAAATTCATATAATTTTGACCGCTTTTCAAAAGGATTTGTTGAAATTCTTGCCGCAGAACAAACTCTGGAGCACGACGGCTGGTACGAAGGAACAGCAGACAGCGTTAGAAAAAGTTTTCAGCATTTCGAAGCCCAGAACCCTACCCACTACATAATTCTTTCCGGCGATCAACTTTACAGAATGGATTTAAGGGCCTTTCTTGAAGCCCACTTAAAAAGCAAGGCAGATGTTTCAATTGCCGCAAATGCAGTAAACAGGGAACAGGCCAGCCAGCTGGGAATAATGAACATAGATTCAAAAGGCTTTATAAAAAGTTTTCTGGAAAAACCAGCTCCAGACATGAACATAGATTCATATAAAATTCCTGAAAGTCAGAGAAAAGAACTCCCGGAAGGAAAAGAATATCTTGCTTCAATGGGTATTTACATTTTTAATGCAAGAGCCCTGGAAGACATGCTGGACAACAACTACAAGGATTTTGGAAAAGAAGTTATTCCTGAAACCTTAAAAAAAGAAAAAATTTTTGCCTACATTTTTGACGGCTACTGGGAAGATATAGGAACCGTAAAAAGTTTTTACGAGGCCAACATACAGCTGACAAAAATCAGTCCTCAGTTTAATTTTTACGAAGAAGATGAGCCGATTTATACACACATGAGAAATCTTCCTCCATCAAAAATAAACTGCGCAAAAATGAACGCCGTTTTAACTTCGGAAGGATGTGTTATTACTGACTGTACAATAAATAATTCTATCATCGGATTACGCTCCATTATTGAAAACGGAAGCAGTCTTGACGGAGTTGTTATGATGGGCGCCGACTTTTATGAAAACGAAGAAGCCCGATTGAAGAATTCCCAGGAAGGCCGACCTCAGCTGGGTATTGGAAAAGGCTGCCGCATTTATAAAACCATTATCGATAAAAATGCTAGAATCGGAAACGGAGTCAGAATCAATGTAGACGGAAGGGTTTACGAAAACGGCGACCACGGTAATTTCTACAGTGCTGACGGTATAATTGTAATCAGAAAGGGAGCTGTTATCCCTGACGGAACAGTAATCTGATTATCTGAAATTTATAAAAAAACTAAGCTTCCCCGATTTTTTTTGAAAGAGTCTTTCTTTCAATGCCAAGAATTTCAGCAGTTTTACTCTTGTTTCCCTTATTATAGGCAAGATTTTCCCTGATAACGATTTTTTCCGCTTCCTCAAGGCTTATTCCCATAGGAATACTTATACTTTCTTCACCGGAAAAATCTGCTATATTTGGCGGAAGGTCATCCAGAGTAATCTGATCAGAAGAACACATTACAACGGCACTTTCAATACAGTTCTGCAGCTGGCGGATATTTCCAGGCCAGTCGTATTTGTAAAGAGCCTGTTTTGCTCTTGTGTCAAAACCTGTAATAGTCTTTCCATTTTCTTCGGAAAACTTTTTTAGGAAAGAGTCTACCAGCAGAGGAATATCATCTTTTCTTTCCCTTAATGGCGGAACCTGAAGATGAACAACATTCAATCGGTAAAAAAGATCTTCCCTAAAGCGGCCGGCCTTTACTTCTTCTTCAAGATTTTTATTGGTTGCAGAAATTACCCTAACATCAACTTCGATTGTCTCTTCTCCACCAACCCTTTCAAATTTTCTTTCCTGTAAAACTCGTAAAAGTTTTACCTGGGTAGCCTGATTTATTTCGCCGATTTCATCAAGAAAAATTGTTCCGCCATGAGCAAGTTCAAACCGGCCTTTTTTCATGGAGTCTGCACCTGTAAAGGCTCCTTTTTCGTGACCAAACAATTCGCTTTCAAGAAGAGTTTCGCTTAATGCTGCGCAGTGAACTTTTATAAAACTATTGTCTTTGCGGGGAGAAAGGCTGTGAAGGGCATCAGCAACAAGCTCCTTTCCTACTCCGCTTTCCCCGGTTACAAGAACACTGGCTCTCGAAGGAGCGGCTTTTTTTACAAGCTCAAAAAGTCTGTGCATTTCCTGGCTGTTTCCAATCATGCGGTCAAAGGTGGTTTCGTCCTGAAGCTCTTTTTTAAGCATTGTATGCTGAAGAGAAAGTTCCCTGTTTTCAAGAGCTCTTTTTACAATCACATTGAGCTGGTCCAGATTGAGAGGTTTTGTTAAAAAATCGTAGGCGCCGTTTTTCATTGCGTCTACGGCGGCGTCTATGCTTCCGTGCCCGGTTAAAACAATTACAGGAATACCAGGAGTTTCTGTTGTTACCCGGCGCAGAACTTCTTCTCCGCTAATTCCGTCCATACGCAAATCGGTTACAACTAGATCTATATCCCCTTTTTGAACGAGGGCAAGGCCTTCTTTTCCGTTTGCAGCGGTTTTTACGGCATAATCTTCCATTTCAAAATTAGCCGCAAGCCCGTTTCTGATATTTTCTTCATCATCGATAACAAGAATGGTAAATTTCATAATTCCTCTTAAAAAATGTGGCAAAGCGGAAAACCCCACCACTTAGCTCTCGCGGCAATTTTCCTTCAATCTAAAGCTGGTCTTAAACCTTTCAAATCGCCCCAACACAGCTTACTGCTAGCCACCAATATATTACTTCCTATTCCCGGCAAGATTCCTTCAGACTAAAACCTTCCGACAAAAGTTTTTTATCTGTCTGAGGAACCGGCAGACTGATTGTAAATTCCGTTCCAATTCCCTTTGTAGAAGTTACGGAAATATCCCCTCCAAATTCCTTGATTATCTTGTAAACCATTGTCATTCCCAGACCGGTTCCGCTGGCTTTTGTTGTAAAATAAGGTTCAAAAATATGAGAAAGAGTATCTTCACTCATGCCGGAACCGTTGTCACTGATAAAAAGAAGGCAGTTATCATCCTTTAATTCAGATTTTATTTCTATTATTCCCTGAGTAAAATCTTCCATTTCGGACTGTTTTTCTTTAATTGCCGCAAAGGCATTCTGCAGAATATTTATCAGCACTTCCCTAAAAAGTTTTTCGTCAATTAGAAGACGGGGAAATTTATTCTTTTTTTTGCAGGGAGTATAAGAAAGAGCAACCTTTGATTTTTCAAATTCTGGAGCAAAAAAACTAACAATGTTGTTTATCAGGGCTTCCGGGCATTTTAATTCCAGACTGGCTTTTACAGGACGAACAGCAAAAAGAAAATTCATTACAAGCTTGTTCAAATTTTCGATTTCTTCGTTCACAATATCCAGATGGTCTTCCAGAAACTTTTTTTCAAGGCTCAGCCTTCCCAACTCCCTTTCTTTTTTTACCGCCCTCTGAATCAGCTGAATGTGAATTCCGATTGCCCCAAGTGGATTTTTTATTTCGTGGGCCATTCCGGCGGCAAGGTTTGTAAGACCTGCCATATTTTCCATTCGCCTTAAAAGAACTTCCTGGCTTCGCTTTTCGGTAATATCATAAAATTTGATGATACGCCCCTTCATCTGCCCGTCATAAATCCATGAAAAAATTGAAACCTGAACAAAACGAATGCTTCCGCTGGAATTGGTTGTTGAAAATTCCTGAGAAACATTTGTCTTATCTTCCCTGGCGCATTCTTTAAGAAAATCACAGATTTCGCTTTCATTTAAAAGATTGTAGATGGGCTCAGGATTTTTTCCGGGATTAATATCATCGTTTACAAAAATCTCTTTCAGATATCTTTCTGCAAGATTATTTACCTTCAGAAGAAACCAGTCGTTGTTCACAACCATAAGTCCTGTAGAAAGAGAGTCGATAATTGAGTCCAGCATTTCATTTTCGCTGGCAACCGATTTGATAATCTGCTTTATCTGCTCCTCTGAAAGCTTTGGGAGCATTTGCGAAACCCGCTTTACATAGTCACGCATTTAAAAATATTCCCGTTCATTCTATTAATTTTTAAAAGGTCCCGTGCGAATTTTTCAAAAGCCGCCTGAACTCCCTGATTATAAACAGTAATGCTGTTGTAACAGTCTAAAATAGAAGCGTTTATTTCTGAAAGAACCTGACAACCCTGAGCACTTTCCATAAGAGGCTTAAAAACTAAATTAATTCTTTCTAAAAAGATTTTTAGCATATCCCTTGGGTCAAAATTGCAGCAGTCTTTTATAAGGGCAGAAATATCCGGTATAGAACCGTTAGAAAGAGAAGTAACAAAACCTCTTGCGGCAACAGAAAGATCTGCAGGAGCAAGGGGAAGATAGCTCTGAAGAAATTCCTCGATATTTCCCTTAAAAGCCTGGTCATGGTAAACCTTGCGAATAACTTCCAGCTGCTTTTCCCCGCTTCTTTCTGTAAAACCGTAAATGCGAACCCGGGAAAGAATTGTTGG
>JAILKG010000267.1 GCA_024693915.1 Treponema sp. | reverse complement strand
CTGTTTTATTGTCTGAAAATTCCATCTTACATTTCCGAAATGGTATCCATCACTTTCTGATAAAGGGATGGGGAATTCTTTGAAATAAAAATCAGGGCTTTAGGATAGCTTGAAGATGACATGAGGGAGCAGAAATGGCTGATTGTTTCCATCCCCTTTTCCTCTTTCATAAAATCAAAATAGTCTTCAAGATTTTTTGCTACAAGCTGATTTTTGGAAGGCTCCTGTCTGTCTTCCCTTAAAGAAGAAAAGATGCTTGTATTCAAAAAAGTTATGTCTGAAAGGGGAGCGTTTTTTAATCTTTCTTTAACTTCATCTGTAAGCCCGGAAAGAAGAATTTTTCCTGCCGCCAAAAGATGGCTTTCCTGAATAAAATGGAAAAAGAGGCTTGCAGCCTTGTCTCCCACGATTCCAGAAGCCATAACTTTGTGTTCATCTTTAAGTTCTTCCTGACACTTTATAATCTGGCTAAGCCTTTCCCAGCTTCGCCGGTCTGCAGTCCTTTCAAGGTTTTCCGAAAAATCAGAAGCTTCTTCCCCGTCCAGAAATTCACTGTGGTTTTCAATAAAAGAAATGATTCTTGGGTCGATTCCGCTTTCCTTTCCCCATTCCAGCCATTCTTCCACGCTTGGAGAAAATTCGTAAATGTTAAAGCGGCTTACCAGGGCAGGATCCAGGTCTGTCAGCTGGTATTCGTTTCCACCGTTTACCGCGCTTATTATCCGGCTTCCCTCAGGAAGGCTTTTTCCCGCCAGTTTGCGGTTCAGGGTCAAATCCATAACAGTTTGCAGAACTTCAGGGCGGGCTCTGTTCAATTCGTCAAGAAAAAGAACTATTGGCTGCTGGTCTACCGGGAACCAGTAAGGAAGGAGGAAGTCTGTTTTTCCTGTCTGGCTGTTTTTTTCAGGAAGTCCAATCAGGTCTCCCGGGTCGCTCATCTGCCCAAGAAAGAGGGTAACAACTTTCATTCCTCTTTTGGTGTAAAAGTCTTCAAGAATGCGGGATTTTCCGATTCCGTGTTTACCAACAAGCATTATGTTCTGACTTGCAGGAGTGTTTTCAAGGATGAATAAAAGCTGTTTTGTTGTAACTGTCATAGTAAAAGTTTACCGTTTTTCGGGGCTTTGGTATACAACAGGTGCTTTTTTCTGCTTTTAAATAATGCTATAATGCTTTTTGAAAAATGCTAGAGGCAAAATTGACCCGCAAAAGGGGAATATCATATTTGAAAATGGAGGCTTGTATGAACGAAGGAACTCTTGAATTTGATGAGTCTAACGGAAAATTCGTAATTGCAAATGAGAAAGCAAATTCTATTGTAAGAACCCTGGAATTCGGTGATTCATTTGAAGTTCAGGTAGAAGGAAAGTGGGTCCAGACCGCCCTTGAGATTGGAAGCAACGAGAAGGGAGAAATGATTTTCAAACTCCGCGGAACTCCTTATGTTGAATTCATTACAGGAATTGCCGCAAGATAAAAGCAAGAAAGTAAAAGCAAAAAATCCGGCTTTGCATTGCATCTTTGTACCAGTTTTTTTGCCACACTCTGCAACGGCTTTTTTCAGATTAACTTACGGGCGCGAAAGGGCTCGGGATAAGCCCTCGCCTTATCCACCTACGGGCCTTCCGTGGCCCGCCAAAGGCTCGGTCTCACGCTTCGCGTTCGCCTGGGCTTCCGCCCACCACTCCAGCCCCGCGCGCAAAGCCGGTCTATCCCCTTTTAAGTATTATCACCAAAATTAAAATTGTAATCACCAGCCCCATAAGAGCTGGAATAAGACTCCATAGATTGGTCGTCTGGAGCGATTTCTTTCTTTCACCATGTAAAAATTTAATCTGCTTTTCTGCTTTTTCTAAAGTTCTTTTAGAGTCCGGCTGTCTTTTGCTTTCATTAGGCTCAGCTTCATCTTCCTCCTTTCCATCATCAAGCCAGATATAGAGTTTGTCATCAGGTACTATGGTTTTGCCCTTTATTTTTGGATAGCCGTTTCTGACCTCTTTGGGAAAGCTTGAAGCCTTAAAAAAGACATCAGTTTCAGAGCCTTTTGGAGTATAAATTATTGCATCCTTAAAATTTGATACATAGGATTTTTTCTCAGTATTTTTAAGCTTCCCCGGAAGCCAGACTATGCAGTCTTTTCTTCCCCAGAAAGAAAAGGAAAACCAACACATGTCGATGCTAGTACAGTCTTTTGGATAGACCACAGCGCTAACGTAATATAGAAGAGTGCACAGGCCCTCTTTTTCTAAAACTTCAAAGAGTTGGGGAGCCTTTTCTTTTATTGCGCGAAATAAGGCATTGAAAAATATATTGCTCTCACCTTTTACAAGGTCTCTGGGGAATTCAAGCTTAACCATAAAACACACCTCAAAAATAAAGATAGTGCATAAATGGAAGGTGTAAAGATTTACAGAAAATTAAATGAAGGGATTTCTTCAGATGTAGACAAGTGGGGTTATAACCTGCGATTTTGATTCAGACCTCATGGTCCGCTCAGCTCTTGGTAACTGAAATTAGAGTTGTTATATCCCCAGGCTTTGCGTTAGCGCTGTGAAAGGCGCGAAGCGGCCACCGCAAGGGAAGGAGCAGGGCGACTGAACTTGAGGAGGCTGGAGCGAAAGCGGAACCTGGAACATAGCGACCGGGGCAGCCTATGGGCTGCCCCGGTAACGCCCAGATAAAAAAAAAGGGGTACCATCAAACCGGTATCCCTCTTTTTGTGCAGTCATCAAAATGCCTGCAGTGGTGCTCTATTCAGATCCATTCAGATTTTTATATAGAAAAAAGACATTCAGAAGACCTTCCGAAGTTCTACCTACTTCTCCTTATGTCTTCTGTCGAGTTCGTCGTAAACATCTTGCCAGGTAACATTTTCCTTATACATCAACACCGAAACAAAATAGAGCAAATCTGCTGCTTCCCAGATTACTTCGTCTTTTCCGTCAGCTTCGCAAAGTTCTTCGGCTTCTTCTTCCACCTTTTCCCGAACTCTCTTTGCATCCAGAGTGGCGGTGTAGCTTCCCGGCCGCGGATTTGCAAAGCGTTCTTCAATGGTGCCGTAGAGGCGTTCAAGAGTAGATTTTTCGTCCGGCTCTGCTCCAAAACAAGACCAGCTTCCTGTGTGGCATACACCCCCGTGAGGAGTAACTGTTGCAAGAATTGTATCCCTGTCGCAGTCAGCCCGCATCTTAAGCACTTCCAGGAAGTGACCGCTGGTTTCGCCCTTTGTCCACAGCACATTGCGGGTTCTGCTAAAGAAGGTGAGTTTTTTTGTATCAAAAGTTTTTTCCAGGGCTTCTTTGTTTGCGTATCCTACCATCAGAACCTGACTGCTTCGCGCATCCTGGGCGATTACAGGAACCATTCCCCCAACTTTTTCCCAGTTCAGACATTTCATAAAGGAGTTTTTAAGGCTTACCTTGTTTGTGTAAAGAGCCATGCCCAGCTGAACGTCGCAGCCCATTTTTTCAAGTTCTTCAATTTCATCTTCTGTGGAAACTCCGCCGGCAACAACAACGCGGCAGTCTACTGCCTCCCGCAGTTCCCTGGCCATTTCCATGTTTGTTCCCTGCATGCAGCCTTCTTTTTCTACACAGGTAAAAAGAAGTTCCGAGCAGTATTTTTCTGCCATTTTAGCGCCTTCTACCATTGAAACATCAATGGTTTCAGCCCAGCCTTTAACGGCGATTTTACCATTCAGGGCATCCACGCCAATGATAATGCGCTGTTTTCCGATAGCCTGCACAAGTTCTTCCAGAAATTCCACATTCAAAACATTGGAGTTGTTTTCCGGATCCTTTTTCCATGCCGAAGACCCGATGATAACTTTTTCTGCACCAAGGCTGATGAGCTCCCGGGCGCGCTTTACTGAGCGAACTCCACCGCCGGTGCGCACATTTCCCTTTCTCAAAAGACTCTTAAGCAAAGGAGTATTAACTGTGTCTCCTTTTGGATTTGTATGACCCATTGCCGCATCCAGGTCGATAACAGCAACTTCGCCGTATGTATTGAATTCTTTTATAAGAACGTCAGCATCATCCCGCTGCAAAACCAGCTCTTTTCCATTTTTCAACTGAACAACATGACCGTCTTTCAGGTCGATAGAACTAATAACCATGCCCATACTATATCGAATTTTAATAGAAAAAAAAAGTAGGTGCAGAAAATGATAAATAAAGTGCAATAAATTGCACAATAAATTGTAAAAATATGAATAATATGCAAGAAGTTGCATTTTAATAAAAAAGGATATATAATACAAAATGAGGGTTGAAATATGCAGGAACTAACATCAAAGGCCATTCTTTCGAATCTGGCTGGACGGGTAAAAAATTATAGACTCGATATGAATCTTTCTCAGACGGAATTTGCAAAAAAGGCAGGAATTTCTGTAAGAAGTATTATAAATTTTGAAAGTGGTTTAGATGTTAAATTATCGAACTTTATTAAAATATTAAAAGCGCTGGAACTTTCCGATAACCTGGAAGTACTTGTCCCCGATGTCAGCAAACGACCATCTTCGTATATTAAAGAAAAACAAAAGCAAAGAGCTCGAAAAGTCTCTGATAAAAAAGTGGATTATGGTTTCAAATGGGGAGATGAAGAATGATAAATACCGCAGAAATATTTCTTTGGGGAACTAGAATTGCAATTATTCATCTGGAACCAGACAGTTCAACCGTAACTTTTGAATACGATAAAGACTTTTTGAATAGTAACATCCAAGTTTCTCCATTAAAAATGCCGCTTTCAAACCGATTGTATTCCTTTCCGACTCTTGATTATCAGGCTTTTCACGGGCTTCCGGGGCTTCTGGCAGATTCCCTTCCTGATAAATTCGGTAATGCGGTAATAAATCAATGGCTTGCTTCACTTGGTAAAACTGAAAGAGATTTTAATGCTCTGGACAGGCTTTGTTACACTGGAAAACGTGGAATGGGTGCTCTGGAATTTCAGCCTGCCAATTCCCTGATTCCAGAAATTGATGAAAACGTAAATGTTTCTGAAATGGTTAATTTTGCTTCTGATGTTCTTTCAAAAAGGAAATCGGTAAAGCTTACAGCTTCTCAAAAGCTTACTTATAGTCAGCTTCTCCAAATGGGAACTTCTGCCGGCGGCGCCAGAGCAAAGGCCGTTCTTGCATGGAATGAAAAGACAAACGAAATACGTTCAGGACAGCTTCTTCTGGATAAAGATTTTGATTACTGGCTCATGAAATTTGACGGTGTAAAAAAGAACGGGGACCACGGCCTTGAAGATTATGTTGAATACACTCTGATTGAATACGCTTATTACAAGATGGCGCTTGATGCTGGAATTCAGATGAGTGAGTGCAGAATTTATTCTGAAAACGAGAATAATCATTTTATGACCAAACGTTTTGACAGAGTAAATGGTAAAAAACTTCATATGCAGACTTTGGGGGCTCTGGCTCATATAAATTACAATGAGCCTGGACTTTGCAGTTACGAACAGGCAGCAGGCTATATGAGGGAACTTAATCTTTCTGCAGATGAAATAGAACAGTTTTTCAGGCGAATGGTTTTTAATGTTCTCGCCGTAAACCAGGATGACCACGTAAAAAACGTTTCCTTCTTAATGGATAAATCCGGAAAATGGAAATTATCTCCAGCGTATGATATTACTTTCTCTTACGACCAGACTAACAGATGGCTGAGCGCACACCAGATGCTTGTTAATGGGAAAAAAGATCATATTACTCAGGATGACCTTATAATCAGTGGTAAAAATATGGATATCTCTCTTCCCAGAATCAAATCTGTTATTTCGGAAGTAAAAGCTTCTGTTTCTAAATGGCCGGAATTTGCTTCTTCCGTCGGAATCAGAAAAGAAACATTCGATGAAATTCAGGAGATAATTTCAGAGGAAATGAGATAGTATATAATTTTAAAATTTCTTAAAAAGTTAATTAAAATGAAATCTTTGCAACTAAACCATATTGTGAATCAATTGGATCAATTATAGGAGAAATTGAAATTTCGTCATATTTCATGTTTAAGGCAGTTTTTAATGAATTATCATATTTATTTGCGTATGTTCATGGTGCAATGCACTCTAAAACGCGTCCCGTAAGAATGGTATCCTGAAAGTTTGATACAAAGGATTTGCGTTCAGTATTTTTAAGTTTTTCCGGAAGCCAGAGTACGCAGTTTTTCCTGCCCCAGAAAGAGAAGGAGAAAAAATATACGTCGATGTTTGTGCAGTTTTTTGGATAGACTACAGCGCAGACATGATCTAGAAAAGTGCACAGTCCCTCTCTTTCTAATACTTCAAATACCAGAGGAGCCTTTTCTTTTGCCGCGTTAATCAAGGCGTTGCAAAAAAGATCTCCTTCAGTTTTTGCAAGTTCTCCGGGAAATTCCAGCTTTACCATAATCACACCTCAAAAATAAAGATAGCGCAAAAATGGAAGGAGTAAAGGCTCACAAGACGTGGAATGAAGTGATTTCTAGCAGCATGAACATTTTTTTGGAATTTGAAGATGGCTCAACTTTTAGAAAAAGCGGAAAGGAATAATCTTCATCATATCTGGTTCTTACTTTGTCCTTGTTATGAATATCAAGATTTTCGTAAGAATTAAGTAGATAATCAAACCATTCATTTATTGATTTTATACAGAAGCGATTTTCTGTATCTATGATTTCATCTTTATGATATGTTTTGCCGGAAAATTCAAAAGAATTTAATGCTTTTATAGTAGCAGCGCCTTTACCGTTTATAACTGAAACTGAGCCTTCTATTGCAGCTTCTTTTTTGAGTGTAGTAGAATCTTCAATTATTATATTATATGTAAAATTATAATCGTTTATTTTCTGTTGTTCCCATTTGCTTTTCGTTGTAATCAGTTCTTGGTAATCAAATGCTTTTCCTTCATCAGGTTCTGGGGAAACATGAAGAAGGAAGCCGCAGGATGAGAGTATCAGAATAAACTGTAAAATTATTGTTGAAGAGATAAACTTACTTTTCATCTAAAAACTCCGGGTAATTTTTTGGACGAATGTGAGAAAGTATGTATAGGCTTTTGTTATAGTAATGAGAAGTTCCTGATGAACGATTAATTTCTCTCTTAAAATCATCATCTGTTAAATTTGCGTAATTATTGAATGAAAATACTTCGCTAATATAGTACCCATTGTAATTGGCGTTTCTCCAACCAACATTGCAATGAACATAATCTGTCGTAAAACGTTTAATGTCAGAGGAATCTGTTTTATGCTGGGCAGTGCAAGTCATATTACAGTAGCCATCAATAATCCATGTATGTCCGCTTGGAACGTCCATGTTCCAAGAAAACCATAGAAAATTGATTTTTTTGCTGTTAGATTTTCCATCATTTCCTGATATTAGAACAGGATACCCTTTATTAATGGATTGTTTCATCTTTTCCATAGCTTGAATTCATTTTTTCTGCAACATCAAATACAAGACTTGCGACCATCATTTCGCCTTTGTCTGTCAGGTTGTATGCTCTTGGATTTTTTTTCATTTCGCTCCAATCATATATACCATCCCAATTGCTTGCGAGAGACCATTTCTTTTTGATTTTATTCAATGTATCTTTTGAGCATTTTTCAGGGTATTCAAATTTTGTCATTATTTGAGACACAGCAATTGCTCCACATCCTGTAACATATTCCTTACCTTTTACTTTTTCAATTGCAGTGTTATAGGGATATCCTTGTGTCCAACGTGTTTTAAGTATACCTCCAATGCAACCTTTGTTATATTTCCAGTTGGAGTATTCATAATTTCCTGAACTGGCCATTGTTGAATAAGAGGCACGACTGTTATATTTGGGAAAAATGGAATTCCAGGTATTAATGGTTTGATTAATGTAATCTTCTAGATTATTACAAAAAAGTTGCATAAACGGGTTATCAGATATATCAGAATTAAAACTTTCAGCGTCAATAATACATATAATTTCTCCGATTCGTTTATCATCAGATAAAATTGCGTAATTCTTATTGTTATCAGAATCATTATCAATTTTATATAAGTAAAAGTTTATATCTTCATAGTTACATGGATTAGATGAACGATTTAAGTCCGAAGAAGTTTCTGTTTTGTATACAAGTTGGTCAAGTTTTTTTAGAGTATAGTTTGAAGTATTACAACGGCTTTCAGATTCGTTTGTTTTATCTAGAAAAGATAGAAGACTTTGCTCGATATGTGTTTCATCAGATTTATAATTTCCTGTTACGGCATAGTTAATTAATTGATTTTGATGTGACTCTGGTTTTGTTACCTCAATATAGGCATTTGAATCATGGGTACAACTGATAAAAAATAAATAAAATGAACAAAGAACTGAAATTAATATTTTTCTCATTTTTTTTCTCTCCTTAAAACTATTTTTGCACATGAAAACAATAAAGTCAAATGTTTATCTTTTTTTTACTATGGAGATATAAATCCAATAAAAATATTTATGGCAAATTCTCCTTCTTTCGTATATAATTATTTCACTATAGTTTTGATAGGAGAAATTATGAATTTCATTTTTTTGGGACCACCGGGAGCAGGTAAGGGCTCTCTTGCAGTAAAAGTTGCTGAGGATTACAAAATTCCTCACATCTCAACAGGTGATATTTTCCGTGCCAACATCAAGGCTCAGACTCCTCTTGGAGTAAAAGTTAAGGCTATCATTGATTCTGGTTCTCTTGTAAGCGATGATTTGACTTGCGAACTTGTAAAAGACAGACTTTCTCAGGATGACTGCAAAAACGGTTTTATCCTTGACGGATTCCCTCGCACAATTCCTCAGGCAGAAATGTTTGAAAAAATCTGCCCTGATGTAAAAGTTGTAAACTTCCAGATTGCCGACGAAATCGTAATCAAAAGATTGAGCACACGTCGTGTTTGTAAGGCTTGCGGTGCAAACTACAACGTTCTTACCCTTCCACCAAAAAAAGAAGGCGTTTGCGACAAATGTGGTGGCGAAATCATTCAGCGTGATGACGACAAACAGGAATCAATCCTTCACAGAATGGATGTTTACCGCGAACAGACAGAACCTCTCATCAAGTTCTATTCTGACAAGGGCAATATCCAGAATTTTGATGCTGCAATCGAAACAGCAGACCTTCTTGAAGAATTCAAGAAAGTTTATCCTGTAAAATAAAAATCTAACCAGAGGGCGGGAGTTATAAAAGCAGGGTTTACAGTCATTAATTTTTTGGCTGCCCGCTTATAACTTCCCCTTTCTTTTCTTTAGGAGATTATGAAATTATCTGATGAAGACCTCATGTCAGAGAACATTGAGAACATTAATAAAATAACAACTACCATTCTTCTCTTCTCAAACCTTCTGGGGCCGGCTTTCTATCTTCTCTCTTATTTTGGTATTTTTTCTATTTCTACGATGGTCTGTGCCATCACTGTTTGTCTTGTAACACCTTTTTCAATAATTCATCTTCTTTGCGTTTATAAATTCAACCTGCAGAAGTTTTCAATGTATTTTGGACTTGCAGGAATGTCCCTCATACTGGGATTTCTAGGAAGCCACTTTCATGTGGGTATTTATATTTCCTATTCCCTCATAGTTTTTATGAGCTGTCTTTATTATGACACCAAACTTACCGCCTTTATCGCAGTATTTGACTATATAGTAATGCTGGTTTCTCTCTGGTTTAAAGGAATGGACGGCTATGCAGAAGGAAATCCCTATGTTCCAACTGTAGCTCATTATTTTCTTGCCATGGGAGCAGGTTTTACAATCGAGTTTTTCTTTGTTTTCCTGATTGCAATCAATATTTCAAAGAGAAGCCGAAAAACCCTGCAGCACGCCCTTGATATTAACGAACAGCTTCGCAGCACTCAGCTGGATGTAATGGACTTTATCCCAAAAATCCTTGAAAGCCACGAGGTTTTTACTGGCCACCATGTTCGCCACACTGTAAAATACGTAGAAATGATTTCCAAGGAATTAAAGCGGGAAGGGGTTTATGCGGATATTCTTGATGACGAAACAATAGACCTTTACGCCCATGCGGCAAACCTTCACGATATCGGAAAGGTTCACATTCCTGATAACATCTTGAATAATCCGGGAAAATTTACTCCGGAAGAATACGCCATGATGAAGAGTCACCCTGAAGAGGGAAAAAAGCTTATTATGGCTCTTCCTAGAATCAAGCACGGAAAGTTTAACGAAATTGCAATTCAGATGGCTTATTACCATCACGAAAAATATGACGGAACCGGTTATCCTACCGGAATTTCTGGTAAGGCAATTCCCCTCTGCGCCCGTATAATGACAGCCGCAGATGTTCTGGACGCTCTTTTAAGCTGGCGCCCTTACAAAGACCGCATGGAAATTGATCAGGTAATGCAGACTTTTGAAGAAGGCCGGGGAACTCACTTTGAACCTTGCATTGTTGACGCCGTTTTAGCATTAAAACCTATGATTTACATGGTAAGCCAGGACTTTAAGACAAAGGAAATTGAAGAAGAAGAAAAGGAATACTACTGGAGGCAGCGCCTTAAACAGGGAAAAATCGATGCCCTTTCTTCAGGAAATCAGTCCCATTCCAGAAATTAAATAATTTAATCGGGGCGTAAAGCGCCAGCAAAAAAAAGGCCGGAAAATCCTTTGATCTTCCGGCTTTTTTGTGCGTTTTCAGACTAGGCTAAAGTTACTTTATTGGGCCCGGTCACCTGGTAATCAATTCTGGCCACCAGCAGGAGTCAATAAAGCTTAGTTCATTATACAGCTGATATTTGCCTTTCCCCCTGGAACAAATGGCAGAACGTTTTCTTCTGGGTCAACTCTAACTCTTACAAAGCAAGGCTTATTGATTCTGTTGGGATCAAAAGCTTTTTTGTACCAGTCAGGATCCTTGTCAGCGTCAAGGGCTTCAATTCCAAAGCCTTCTGCAATTTTCAGCAAGTCAGGGCTTCTGTCAAAAACAGATGCGCTGTAAGTTTTGTTAAAGAGAATCTTCTGCTGCTGGTAAACCATACCTAAAGTTCCGTTTTCAAATACGATAACTGTTACAGGCAGGTTGTTTTCGCAAAGGGTTGCAAGCTCCTGAATGTTCATCATAATGGAACCGTCACCGGAAAAACAGATAACCCTTTTTTCTGGATTTGCGATTGCCGCACCGATGGCTGCAGGAAGACCAAAGCCCATAGTTCCAAGGCTTCCGGAAGTCAAAAGAGTGCGAGGTTTTTCTATCGGATAGTACTGGGCTGTCCACATCTGGTGCTGGCCTACATCTGTAGAAATCAAAAGGTCATCCTTCTTTGTTCCTGCCTTTTCTGCAAGTTCAGGAATGCTGGAAATAAAGGAACGAGGATTTACGCTTCCTTCAAAATTATTGTTTTTGTCACCTGCCTTAGGACTTCCGCAGGTGATGGAAACAGTTTCTTTTTTAATCTGAATCAGCTGGTCGCACCATGCATCTTTTTCAGCCTTGTTCTGACCTAAATTTTCCTTGGCAAGGAGGGCTGTGATTTTTGGAAGAATTGATTCTACCGAACCAACAATAGAAATTGCTGAAGGCAAAATCTTGTTAATTTCAGCAGCATCAACGTCAATGTGGATGATGTTTGCGTTAGGGCAGAATTCACTTACAAGTCCGGTTGCACGGTCGTCAAAGCGAACACCGCAGGCAATTACAACATCGCTTTCATGCATAGCGTAGTTTGCCGCATAAGTTCCGTGCATACCAATCATTCCCATAAAATCCTTGCAGCTTGAAGGAACAGAACCAATTCCCATAAGGCTTGTTACGGAAGGAATTCTGCAAACATCCATAAAGTTTTTAAGGGCTTCCGCTGCCTTTGGAGAGTTAGCGCCGCCACCAAGATAGAAAATTGGATTTACAGAAGCAGAAAGCATTTTTGCAGCTGCAAGAAGTTTGTCATCCAGAGCTTTGCCGGAAGTTGCAAACTTAGGTAATTCAGGTTTTCTCTGGGCAGGAGGAATTACTTCCGGCCATTTGTCAAATTCGCATTCAGCCAGCTGAACATCTCGTGGAACATCGATAAGAACAGGACCTGGGCGACCGCTCATAGCGATTTTGAATGCTTCCGGGATTGCTGTCAAAAGTTCTTCCGGTTTTTTTACCATTACAGAATGCTTTGTGATTGGGAAAGAAAGTCCAAAAGTGTCAGCTTCCTGGAAAGCGTCAGTTCCCAAAAGTTTTGTGTTTACCTGACCGGTAAAGGCGATTACAGGGATAGAGTCGCTTCTTGCATCGGCAATGGCGGTTAAAAGGTTCATGGCTCCAGGACCGCTGGTTACCATACATACTGCTGGAAGGCCTGTGGTGCGGGCCATTCCCTGAGCCAAAAAGCCCGATGCCTGTTCCTGGCGCACAAGGACGTGGTGAATCTTGCTTCTTGTAAGTTCATCGTAAAGCGGAAGAATTGATCCTCCCGGAATACCTGCAACAGTTTTGATACCGTGCATTTCAAGCAATTTAGTAATGATTTGTGCACCAGTTTGTTTCATTTTATCATGTCTCCTGTGTAAGACCCGCTGGCGGGCCGGTGTTCTAGGCAGGGGGCAATTTGCTTCCCGCCTGAAAAATAAAAAAGGCTCCCGTAAAATCAGGAGCCCTTGTATTCTGTAATTTGTCAGAACAATAAAAATCTAAAAGCTCCTTCTTTTTTAAAGTAGGACGACAAGGAGAACTTTTACTGTAAGTGACAAAGAATTATTCATGGCTTTATTAAACCAAAATATAAGGATTTTTGCAATAGGATAAGAAATATTTAACAAAAGGAGGGGGAAGTCTCCCCCTGAGTGAGGCTGCTGGCAGCCTCTGATGAATGGAAAGCCGTTAAAAAATCTTCGAAAGAAGATTTTAGGCTATCCTTTGATACAGACCGTGCGGTTTTCCACTACCCCCTCGCCTAGGGGCTCCGTGATAAATCACTCCGCCCCTAAAACCCCTTATCTGGGGGTAAAGATTATTCTACAAGAATTTTTTCGATTTCTGCTATGTAAAGCTGGTGAAGATCCCCGTTTGTGTAATTTTTATTAAAAGGTTCTTCTTCCATAAAACCGCTTCTTTCCATTTTCTGGCTGAAAATTTTCTTGCAGATAAGTACAAGCCTTGCTTCTTTAAAATATGGAACTTCTTCGAAGTGTTCCACAGTTAAATCCGCTTCTTTTACTTTGTCTATATCCCTGCCGGATTTTGAACCGCACATGGAAAGCATTCTTTTGTACTCGCTCTTAAAAAAGCAGAGTGAAAAACGCTCCTGGGAATCAACAAATTCCTTTGTATAGCGGCTCTGTCGGATGTAAACGGTTGCGCATGGTTTGTTCCAGAAAACGCCCACTGAGCCCCAGCTGGCTGTCATCATGTTTACTTTTCCTTCTTTTTCAGCAGTAATAAGAGCCCAGTCATCACCAATCAGGGTAAAAGGGTTTTCGTTAAGCTGTTCTGCAAGAATTTCTTTCATAGCCATTCCTTTTATTTCTTTGTAGATTTTTTAGTTTTTTCTTCGCTTTCTTCTTCTTCAGGTTCTTTGCTCAGCATTGCGTTGGTAAGAATACCAAGGATAAGAGCGCAGGCAACAGTTCTGATTTCAACAGCGCCAAAGCTTACAACCATTCCGCCAACACCTGTGATAAAGATAACTGATGCAACAAAGAGGTTTCTGTTCTTGTTCAGGTCAACTTTCTGGAACATCTTAAAGCCGGAAACTGCAATAAAGCCGTAGAGAGCAATGCAGACACCGCCCATTACGCAGTGTGGAATTGTTTCGAGCAGGGCAACCAGAGGGCTGAGGAAAGAGAAAACAATGCAGAGGATTGCACAACCCCAGATTGAAACTGTGGAAGCATTTCTTGTGATTGCAACGCAGCCGATTGATTCTCCGTATGTTGTGTTTGGACAGCCACCAAAAAGTGTTGAAACCATTGTTCCAATACCGTCTCCAAGGAGAGTTCTTGTAAGGCCAGGTTCTTCAAGAAGATTCTGTCCAACAATGGCTGAAAGGTTTTTGTGGTCAGCAAGGTGTTCTGCAAAAACAACAAAGGCAACAGGAACGTAGCCTGTAAAAATTGTGATAAGGTATTTTGCAGTGATTCCTTCTAATCCCTCTTTTCCACCCAGAAGGAAGGTAAATTTAGGAATTGAGATGTATCCGGAAATGCTCTTAAAATCAAGATTCTTGAGAGCTGAATAGTCAATTACAGTGAGGGTTTCTGCAAGAACAGGGTCATCTACTGCGTAGCCGATAAGGGCAAAAACAGAAGCAAGAAGGTAGCCGGAGAAAATACCGATGATAAATGGGAAAAGTTTACCGATTTTCTTTCCGTAAGTAGAGCAGAGCATTGTTACTGCAAGAGTGAAAAGTCCGCAGATAAGGGCAATGTAGTGGCTTCCACCAAGAACGTTGCTTCTCATAAGGTCGCCAACTGCATTTCCAGAAAGGCTTAATCCGATGATTGCAACTGTTGGTCCAATGATAACCGGAGGCATAAGCTTATCAATCCATTTTACGCCGAATATTTTTACAATAATTGCGATTATTACATAAACCAGACCTGCCATTACGGCACCGATTATAAGTCCCCAGTAACCTACGGTTTCCGCAAGATCCATAACTGCGGCACCCTGAAAAGCACTGAACATTGAGCCGATAAAGGCAAAAGAGCTTCCTAAAAATACAGGGCTGGCGCTTTTTGTAAAGAGCAGGTAGATGATGGTTCCCACACCGGCTCCAAAAAGTGCTGCTGAAGCAGAAAGGTTGTGTCCTACAATTGAAGGAACGGCGATTGTGGCCGCCATAATTGCAAGAAGCTGCTGAAAGGCAAAGGCAAAAATCTTAGTTTTTCCCGGTTTGTCCTTGATTCCGTAGATTAAATTCATTTTTGAACTCCTTAAGTGAACCGCTTTAAAGTTAAAATGGACCAGCCATATACCATAAATGCGGTAAGTCAAATTAATAAATTATAGGACTAAAATAAGAGACTTTCAAGGAATTTCTACGGATATGGAATTTCTACGGATATGGTAAAGCGGGTAAAGCAAAAAGACTTTCTTTGTGGAGGCCGAAAAATGTCTTTTTTCTATATTTCCTTCATCGCAAGATTAATTTCTTCTATGGTAATACTGTTTTTCTTCTGCTGAACTGCAACAATTGCAGCCCTGTTGATAATTGATTCAATCTGGGCGCAGGAAAAGCCTTTAAAAAGTGCAGAGATTTTTTCAGGTTTTGCAGAATCATCAAAGTTTTTACCATTAAGATACATTCTGCAAAGTTCCTCCCGGGCTTCCTGGTCAGGGTAGGGAACAGTGTATTTTGCGTCAAAGCGGCCGGGCCTTATCAGGGCCTCGTCCAGGGCTGTCCTGCTGTTAGTAGCGGCAACCACTACAATTCCTGAATTTGGATTAAAGCCGTCCAGTTCGTTCAAAAGTGCGGTTACAATCCTTGTGTTTTCCGTTTCAATAGCGGAACCGGAATAATTTCTTTTTGTGCCGATTCCGTCAAACTCGTCTATAAAAACAATGCAGGGCGCCTTTCGTCTGGCCTTGCTAAAAAGCAGTTTTACCTTCATTGGCCCGATTGCCATGAACATGCTTTCAAAATCCGTTGCTTTGGCGGGAATAAAGTTTACCTTTGCTTCGCCGGCGAGGGCCCGGGCAAAAAGAGTTTTACCGTTTCCCGGCGCTCCTTCTAAAAGAATGCCTTTAGGAAGGCGAATTCCCTTTTTTGCATATTGTGCAGGAGCCTTTAAAATTTCAACAATCTGAGAAAAGTCGCTTTTAAGGTTTTCCATGCCCACAATGTCTTTAAATTTTACGCCGGTTTTATGAACAACCTTAAAAGTGTTTGGACTGATGAATTTTACAAATACAGTGGCAAAAATTCCAAAAAATACCAGATAGAAGAGGCCGTCAAAAATAAGGGAAATCCACTGGTCGGCGCCCTTTTCTTCCTTTACGGATATTCCTTTTAAAAGCATGCGCTCTTTAAGGTCTGCGCTCCCCGGGTTATCGGTTTCAAAAACTTCTTTGTTGCCGTCTTTTGTAAAGGAAAGGCTTTTTTCCCTTATAACAAGTGAGTTTACCCGGCCTTCTTCTACCAGCTGGTAAAAGTCAGAATAGGGGATATGGCTTTTTTTATTGAATAATGAAGAGAGGGATGAGTCGTCAAAAAACAGTAAAGCGGCTGACAGCAAAAGAAAAATTAGAAGAAGAGGAAATAATATTTTTCTGTTTATTTTTTTCATTTTAATTTCCTTAAGAACAGCCGCCTTTTTTTAGATTTATTAAAGGCCGCTTCCTTCGTCAATTCCCATGCGGATGTTCAGACACTGAACGGCAGCTCCGGAAGCTCCCTTTCCCAGGTTGTCAAAACGGCTGGTAATCACGATGCGGTCATCATTGCCGTAAACAAAAATCTGCATGTCGTTGGTGCCTGCAAGAGTGTTTGCAGGAATAAATGCTTCTGGAAGCACGCCTTCTCCCATGAAAGGTGGAACTGTTACAAAGCGGGAGCCGGAAGCCTGGTAGTGAGCGTAAAGGGCGTCACGAACCTGCTGGGTGGTCACTTTTTTTGGAAGAAGTCTTGTGTGGAGGGCTACTGTTACAGTCATTCCCTGAAAGTAGTCGCATACATAAGGCATAAAAATCGGTTCAAAATCCAGACCGCTGATTTTCTTCATTTCCGGCAGATGTTTGTGGCTCTGGGTGAGGGCGTAAAGGCGTGGAGAATCCAGCCCCTTGTCCCTGCCTTCAGCTTCGTACTGGGCGATTGCTTTTTTTCCTGCTCCGGAATAACCGCTTACTGCGTGAACTGTAACAGGGTAGTCCTTTGGCATGATTCCTGCTTTTACAAGAGGGTAGGCAATTGCAATAAAGCCTGAAGCGTAACAGCCTGGAACTGCAATTCTGTGGGAAGTCTTGATTTTTTCTCTGAAAGAAGAGTCAAGCTCAGGAAAACCGTAAGCCCAGTCAGGGTTTGTGCGGTGAGCTGTTGAAGCGTCGATTATTACAGTATCAGGGTTTGTGCAGAGCTCAGCGCTCTCAATTGCGGCGCTGTCAGGCAGACACAAAAAAGTGTAGTCGGATGCGTTTATGATTTTAGCTTTTTCCACAGGATCCTTGCGTTTTTCTTCTGCAATCTGAAGAATTTCAATGTCATTTCTCTTGCTGAATCTTTCAAAAATTTTAAGTCCTGTTGTGCCTTCTTTTCCGTCAATAAAAACCTTTACTGCCATTTATTTTCTCCACTTTAAGGCCTTTTTTTAAGCCTTTTTTTTGATAAGTGAACCTAATATAGCGAAAAAAGAAGGCTTTTTCCATAACATTTTGTAATTAGATGTAACAAATTTAAAAAAATTTGCTTTTATTTAAATGTATGGGATAATGAAAGTGTGTGTCTGCGGTTTTGATTTTATTTAGATCTACCTGCACTCCTGCCCTTCATCATTAAACGTTTAAGAAACCGTGAATTTGTGCCGATATATATAGAAGAGAAGTGTCGTCAGATTTTGCAAGGGGGGCAACTATGAGAAAAAATGTATTCACTATTATCTGGATAATCTCAGCATTATCATTGATGGTTTTGAACCTTTTCACTTCCTGTGAAGTAGGTCTTGGAGAAGCTGTTGATACCTATCCACCAACCCTCACTCTGGATTACCCGGCAAACGATGGTATTACAGTAATGAATACTTTCCAGATGCGGGGAGAGGCCAAAGATGAAAC
>JAILKG010000266.1 GCA_024693915.1 Treponema sp. | reverse complement strand
GTAACTGTCTCCGATGGAGAACCAGCTTGCATCAAAGTTATCGTAGAATACTCCCTTTTTCCAGTCAGCGGTAACATCGTCATCGCTTCCAAGATAGAGGTATTCTTTTGCTTCTTCATCATACCAGAAAAGGCACATGCTGACTTTTTTTACAGAAGCGAGACCGTTTGTGATTTTGATGGCATAATTGCAATCTGTTTCTGGATTCATGAAAAATGTTTCAAATTCAATTTTGTAGCTCTTACTTTTTACAGGGGTAAATGAGCGTACTCGTCTGTCCTGATAAACCCAGGAAGGTGCATCCCAGGCGTCCAGAATTGTATCCAGGTACTGAAGGTATGGGCGGTTATCAACGTTGTCGGCATAGATTTCTGTGTCTCCGGTATAGTGAAGAGGATAATATACGGCAATTCCGCTTGAATTTCCTTCATTTTTTCCGTGGCTTTCGTAAATGACTGCGTTTTTAATTGCAGAAATTACAGCTTCTGACTGGAGAGGAACTTCTCCTGAAGCCGACTGGGCAAATTCTCCCAGGTCAATGAGGTTTGTATAACCTTCAGTTTCGCTGTTGGAACCATATTTTACACCCCGGCTTACCCCTTCAACAAGATTTTTGAATGAAGTAACGTTCTGGGTTTTTTGTGTCATCTGGCTGGCCATTGCCTGGAAAGAAAGCTTAACCATGTCGATTTTGGAAAGATCTACTACGGCAATGGTTGCAGAATCCCGGTTCTGACCTTTTTTCATATTACTGCTGTAGTATTTTCCAATCTGACAGGCAAGTTCAGCTGAGGAAATATCCGGAGTCTCTGAAATTGTTGTAAGCCATTTGTCGTAGTTCATCATACCACCGATGAGGAATTCTTCTGAGGCAACCATATATTTTCCAAAATTCTGCAAGGCGTCTGCGATTTCAATTGTTGAAGAAAGACAGCAGTCAAAAAGGAAGAGTTCAAAATTCACATCAGCTGTAGAAAGGGCTTCCTTTATTTCAGAACAGAAGAGAGAATCTGAATTATCCGGATCATTTGGCTCGTTATGGACTTCATCAAAGCAGACTCCAAAAACACTGCCACCACCATGGTTCCAGAAATCAAGAATGTATTTTTTTGCAGGATAATTTTCTTTTGCCCAGAGGATAAAGTCAGAAAGTGTGGATGCTTGGCCCATGGATCTTGAAGCTTCTGAATATACTTTTTTTGCAGTTGAAGAAGTCAGAATCAGGCGTTCATTGTTTTTTGCCGAAATATTAAAGCCGTGCCATTTTTTTGCTCCACCTGTCTGAATAAGCACATTTACATTTGAGTCTCTTTTTGATTTCAGCATTTCTTTAATGTCATAAATGGCTTCACTGTAATTTGATTCCAGATCAGAACCGCACAGATAAACAAGCACTGTCCAGTCTGCAAGTTCTTTTTCACTTTCTTCAGCTGCTCCTTCTTTTTTTTCAGGAACTTTTACGCTTTCGAAAGAACTGTTTTGGGCTTCATTTCCAGAATTATCAAATCCAGAATTATCAAAGAAACTTAAATCCTCTTCATCCTCTTCAAGGCTTTCGTCATCCAGGGCAAAGAGTTCTTTAAGGTAATTGTATTTTTCTGTCAGAGATGCAAAGAGAGGCTGAGCATCTTCCTCATCGTAGTATTCATCATCATAATCTTCGTCGTCGTAGTATTCATCGTCATCTTCGTCATAATACGAATCTTTTGAATAACCGTAGTGCTCTTCATAAGCTTCGTCATAGTCTTCATCATCTGAGCACCAGGTGATAACAAACAAAGCGGCTATTAGGATAAGAGCGCCGGTTAAAAGCTTTTTAAATAAACTTTTGATTTTCATTTTTTACTTTTCTCCTTTTTTATGGAAGCATTTCTTCTGCTTCCTGATTGATTGAAAGCCAATAAAATGGGAAAGCAACTTTTTTTGGCTAATTCTTGTGGCACTATTGCTTGTGTCAGCTTTATAGTTAGCCGATAAAAAAGTACTTAAAGATTTTTTAGCTTTAATTTATTTTCTGCTTGCTTTAAGTTTTACAATTTTTTTGTAAAAAAGTCACCTGTATGGATACCACCTGTCTGGAATGTGGGCAGGGCAAAAATTGCAAAATTGCGAGGCTTTTGAAGCCGTGCTACGTGTTACCTTAGTACTTTTTTTGCAGAACTTTTAAATACTGGCTTTGTCCTGAATGTATTTTATTGAGTTCTTGTAATTTATACCTGTAACTTATACCGTGACTAAAAAGTTTATAATTGGTAATATACTTATTATTATTGAGGAAATTATGCAGAGAAAAAAAATATGTCTGGGACTTTTTCTTGTTTTAACGATAATTCCCCGTCTTTTTTCAGAAACAGAGGGTGAAAAGCTATTTAAGCAGAATAAACCTGAAGAGGCAATTTCTGCCCTTGAAAAGGAAATTCAGGAAAACAATATTACAAAGGACAGCTTCAATTTTCTTGGGCTCTCTTATTTTCAGACTGGAAACTATGCAAAATCCATAGATGCCTTTGAAAGGGGCTTAAAATCTCCATATGCTGATAAAAAACTTCTGTGTTTGAATGAAGGAAACGTTGCTTTTAGCCAGGGGGATTATGTAAAGGCAGAAAGCGCTTTCTCCCTTGCTTTAGTTGTTTCTCCAAACTATTATCCGGCTCTCCTGAACAGAGCAAATACCTATCTTATGCTCCAGAATTATAAAAAAGCAAAGGAAGATTATTCAGCCTTTCTTCTGGCTCAAAGTCAGGACAGTCAGGCAGAAAATATAAGACGCCTTATAGGCTATCTGGAAGAGCAGATGGTTTTTCAGGCTGAAGAAGAAAAGCGGATGGCTGAGGAAGCGGCCCGTCTTGCAGAAGAAAACGAAAGAATTCAGGCTGAACTTCAGAAAAGGGAAGAAGAAAGGCTTGCGGCAGAAAAGCAGGCCAGAGAAGAGGAAGCAGAAAGAAGACGAAAACTTCTTGAAGATGTTGCAAGTTCCCTTAAGCAGACCGATAGTATGAATATGACAGCCGGTGCAGAAGACGTGATTGATTACGAATATGAATCAGAACTGGAATAATTTTTTAGGAATCAGGAAAGCGATATGACAGACGATTTTGAAAAAGAAGAAAATGACAGATTCAAGAAATTTGATTTTACTTTTTCTGAAAACAAGGTTTCCCCGGAGAATGAAAAAAAAGACAATGTAATGAAAATTAGTCTTTCTAAAAAACAGAAAATCTTTATTTTAGCAGGAGGAGGAATTTTTGCTCTCCTTCTTTTATTGTTATGTTTACGGGGCATTTCAGGTTCAGCTTCATCTAAATCTCAAAGAAAAAATACAATGAATCTGGTAAAGATGTATATGGACAGGGGAGAATACGACAGGGCTTTAGATAAGCTTGAAGAAATTCTGGTAAAAAATTCCCAGGATAAGGATGCCCTTGCTATGATGGATACTCTCCTTGAAAAAAAGAAAAAAGATCCAAATGGAAACTCCTATTATCAGAATTTTAATAATTCATCTGAATACAATAATTTCCGGGAAAATTCTGAAGGTAATTATGAAGGCGGAAATTATCCTTATGGCTCTGATGATTATCTTTCTGATTCGGAAAATTCCGGATATGGTGCAAATTCAGCTTATGGTCAGAATGGCTCTTACGTGGAAAATGGAGCAGGCGGAGGCTATGGTCCAAAAGACGGATATAATGGGGCTTCCGGAAATGGAGCCGGTAATGGTTATGGCAGCGGCTCTGGCTACGGAGCAGGAACTGGTTATGGAGCTGGCAGTCAGGGCGGAAATATTACTGTAGAAGTAAACACTGACAACCTTACTGAAGCAATGCGAAGTTCTATTGAATCCATGAAGAATGAAATTGCTAAAAACAATGAAAATCTGAAAAACGAAATGGAAAGAAACAACAGGGCTCAGGAAGAAAACCGAAAGGCAATGGAAAAACTTCTGCAGGAACAGAAAGAGCAGGCTGAAAAAGAAAGAGCTCAGAAAAAAGCGGACGAAGAAAGAAAGGCAAAGGAAGAAAAGGCAAAGGAAGAAGCAAGAAAAGCTGAAGAAGCAAGAAAAAAGGCCGAAGAGGCTAAGCGAAAGGCTGAAGAAGAAGCTCTTGCAAAGAAAAATGCCCAGTTAAAAAGCGAGATGAAGGCTGTAAACGAAAAAATTGAACAGGCAAAAACTGCCCTCAATTCAGGTAATGTAAACGAGGCACTGGAATCCTTTGAAAACGCAAAAGATAATCTTCCTGTTTCTGACGGGGAACCTGCTTTCTCTGCAAAAAAATATTCTGAAATGGCAGTTCTTCTTTCCGAATCAGCGGGAAAAACAGCTTCTGCTGAAGACAAGGGAAAAATGAACGAAAGAGCTCTGGAGTACGCACAGAAGGCCGTGGAACTGGATCCAAAAGATGCTCCTGCAAATTTCATACTTGGTCAGGATCAGATGAGTCGTAAAAATTATCAGAAGGCTATTGATTATTTTGCAAGGGCAATAAATTCTGACAGCAAGAATTACGATTACTATTACAATATGGGACGAGCACAGTATATGTTAAGAAAATATCCGGAAGCAAAAAGTTCTTTTCAGACTGCAGCAAACCTGAATCCTTCTTTTGCAAGTGCCCGTTATAATCTGGGACTTACAAATTTAAAGCTTAACGACAAAAAAGGTGCAAAAAACGAGTTTATTAAGGCTCACGATATAGATCCAAGGTACGAAAAAGCCTATCTTGAGGAAGGCCGCGTTCTGGTTCAGCTTGGAGAACTTCAGAATGCTATTGTTGCCTATGAAAAAGTAATTAGTCTGAACAATGTAAACCGACAGGCTTTGCAGGAGCTGGGCTCTGTATATTATCAGACAGGAGATTTGAATCTGGCGGAAAACAGTTTCAGGCGCTCTTTAGCCCTTCTTCCAGCCGGACAGAAGGATCCTTTGACCTGTTATAATCTTTCAACCGTCCTTTTTGACCAGAAAAAGCCTGATGAAGCCATAACCTATGCAAAGCGGGCTTATGATTCTATTGATGTACTCCGTGATGATAGTATAAAGGCAAATATTGTCTACAATTATGCCTTGATTTCTGATAAAACAGGAAAAGTGGATCAGGCAATTGAAAAATATGCAGAAGTTCTTACTCTGAATCCAAAGCATATAAAAACTCAGATTAATCTTGGGGTAATGTATATGAATATGGACCCTCAGGATGTGGATATGGCTCTTGCCCTTTTTACAAAAGCGGTAACAAGTGAACCAAAGAATTTTGAAGCAAACAATAATCTGGGAAGTGCTTATCTTGCAAAAAAAGAATACGGAAATGCAATAAAATATTTTCAGAATGCCCTTATGCTTGATTCCAAAAATAATGATGTGCGTTTTAATCTGGCACAGGCTTTTGCAGGTGATCAGCAGTTTGACAATGCAAAAACTACATATCTTGAACTTTTGCGTCTGGATTCAAAATACTGGGACGGTTACATTGAACTTGGAAAAGTCTGTATGGCTTTGAACGACAATGTTTCTGCAGAAAAATACTTTATTGTTGTTCAGGAAAAAAATCCCGGCTACAAGGCTGCTGAAGTGAATAAACTTCTGGCTTCCTTAAAATAATCTCCGGGACTGTTCAACATATTAATCGAATAAGGCTACAGGCAGCCTGCTATTCAGTTCGCCTTACCAGATTGAAGAGTTCTTCTCTGGTCAGGGTAAAATAGCAGGGGCGACCGTGAGGGCAGTGAGGGTCTTTTAAAGCGAGAGCTCCCTTTGCAATTTCTTCTGCTGTGCTGTCAGCCAGAGTCCAACCGTCTTTTACAGCTGCTTTGCAGGCGGTCATAGCGGCGATTGAATATATCAGATCTTCAGGTCTTACTTTCTTATCAAAAAGGGCGTGTTCCAGGTCTTCTTCGCTTCCTTTCCATCTTTCGTTAAGGGTAGTAAATTCCCATGTTCCTTCAGATTTTTTATTTGCAGTAAAGCCCGCTTTTTTAAGTTCGTCCTTTATTGATTCCAGATATTCATCTTCTTTCTGATCTTTTGTTTCAATAATATATGGAATAAGCAGATTTTGAGTTGCACTTTTTTCATTCATTATTTTATCAAAAAGCATTCTTTCGTGGGCGGCATGCTTATCAATTATATAGAGGGCATTCTGGTATTCAGCAATAATAAAGGTGCCAAGAGCGCTTCCTAAAAGGTGAAAAGAATGAAAATTCACTTCTTTAATATTGCTTTCATTTTCTGATGAATTATTTTCTTCCTGTAAGGTTAAATTTTGACCTTTTTCAAGGCTGTCTTTTTTATATTCTTCTTCAAGGCTTGAAAGATTAGCTGATTTTTTTTCATTATTTACAGCCTGCTGACTTGAAAAAATATTTTCTGCAAAAGTTGAATTCTTGTTTGAAAGAGAACTTGAAAGAAGTTTGGAAAGCGGGCTTGAAAAGCGGGAAGTTGTTGGGCTTGTATAATTTACATTATGGCTTTCTTTTTCTTTATCATTATTTGAGAAATTGCATACTGATTCGTTACCTTCTGACTCCATGTTGTAGGAAGCAATAATTTTCTGCATTTTTTCTCTGATGTAGTCAATTTTTTCTTCTTTTTGAGAGATATTTGAGCCTGTTT
>JAILKG010000251.1 GCA_024693915.1 Treponema sp. | reverse complement strand
AAAAAAGTCTGTATCCAACATCAAGAAAATGTGATATAATAATTGAATAATTTTTTATATACAGCAAACAGGAGATATATATATGGACTTTGTTCAAGAAATGAAAAAAAAGGCAAAAGAGTATCAGAAAACTATAGTTTTGCCAGAAGGAAATGAAGAAAGGACAATTCAGGCTGCAGGTAAAATTGTTGAAGAAGGACTTGCAAAAAATGTTACCCTTCTTGGCAAAAAAGCAGAACTTGAAGACCTTGCTAAAAAATTTAATGTAAATCTTTCAGGAATTACAATTATCAACCCGGAAGAATCAGAATGGCTTGAAGAATTTGGAAATGAATACTTTGAACTCAGAAAGAAAAAGGTGGATGCAAACGGAAATCCGCTGATGAGCAGAGAAAAAGCACTATCAGAAATGCACGACCCTATGAAATTCGGTGCAATGATGGTTCACATGGGAAAGGCTGACACAATGGTTTCCGGAGCCCGCTCATCTACAGCAGATATGCTTCGCGCAGGCCTTACAATTGTAAAAACAGCTCCTGGAACAAAAACTGCTTCAAGCTGCTTTGTAATCGATACCCACAATCCAAAATGGGGACACGAAGGTCTTTTGATTTTCTCTGACTGCGCTGTTGTTCCAGATCCAGATGAAAATCAGCTTAGCGACATCGCAATTCAGGCAGGACAGTCGTGCAAGGCTCTTCTTGGTGTAGATCCATGTGTAGCCCTTCTCTCTTTCAGTTCAAAGGGTTCAGGAGGAAAAGATCCTTCTGTTCTTAAAGTTCAGGAAGCTCTTAAAATCGTTAAAGAAAAAGCTCCGGACCTTCTTATTGATGGAGAACTTCAGTCTGATGCAGCTTTAATTCCAGAAGTTACTGCAAAAAAAGCTCCTGGAAGCCCAATCACAGGAAAAGTAAATACATTGATTTTCCCTAACCTTAATGCAGGAAATATCGGTTATAAACTGGTTCAGAGACTTGCAGGTGCAGACGCTTATGGTCCAGTTTTGCAGGGCTTTGCAAAGCCGATCAGCGATTTGAGCCGGGGATGTTCTATCGAAGATATCGTAGTAACAGCTGCAATCACAATGGTTCAGGCTGGGGCTCAATAAATTAATAAAAATTAGTAAGGGAGACTGACTATTTTTATATTAAAGGAGAAATTAAAATCTTTTACATTCTTTCTGATAAGTTTTATTTTTACCGGAATATTTTTTTCCTGTAAAAGCCTTCCTCAGAAGGAAGAAATAATTCTCCCCCGGGAAGAAAGCGTAAAACTTCTTTTTGGCGGAGACATAATGGCTCATTCTGAAAATTTTTCTAAGAAAAATTTTTCACTTGTCTGGGAAGATGTAAAAGAAATAATTCAGACTGCTGATTTTGCCTTTGCAAATATTGAAGCACCTGTCTGCGATAATAGAGAATGGTCAAGTTTCCCCTTCTTTAACATGCATTCAAGCTATGTCAGGGCAAGTATTGATGCCGGCTTTAATGTTTTTTCCCTGGTAAACAATCACGTAAACGACCAGGGAAAGGAAGGAATAATATCTACAAATGAGATTTTTTTCCGCTTGAAAGAAGAAAATCAGGATAAATCCAGAAAAATATATTATTCAGGAATAAAATCCCCGGAAAATAAGGATTTTTCCCCTTCCTCATTATCTTCTTCTGATAATTTGTCAGATAGTGAAAAGAGGATTTTGAGCCTTCAGAATAAATTCAATTATACAATTATAAAGGAAAAGGGCTTTACAATTCTTTTTCTTGCTGTTACAGAAATTCTAAACCAGAATTCCTTTAAGAGCATGGTAAATTTTGTAGAACCTGGAAAAAGAGGAATTGAAGAACTTTCTGATTTTATAAAAGAAGTTCGAAGCCTTGAAAATCCTGATTTTTTTATTCTATCTTTCCATACATCGGAAGAAGAATATATTATTCCTGTAAAGGAATCCAGAAAAAAACAGTACAGAAGCTACCTGGATTCAGGAGCAGACATTGTGTGGGCAAATCACCCCCATGTAATTCGAGAAAGAGAATTATTCCGGGATAAAGAAAATGGAAAGCTAAAAAAAATAATTTTCTATGGAAACGGGAACACAATAAGCGGACAGAGGCGCAATCCTCAATATAAAAATCCTTATGAAGAGCGGGACTATACTGGTGACGGACTTTTATACGAAGTAAAATTATGTAAAAAAATCATGGGAGAATGCATTGAGATAATACTGGAAGAAGAAAAAGCTCATTACATTAGCACTTATATTGATCAGGAAAGGAATTTTGTCCTGAAAAAATTAAACAATAACTTTATAGAAACATTAGAAAATAAGGGCGAAAATGTAAAAGCCCGTTATTTTACTGAAAGAAAAAAAATTTGTGAAAAAACGAAGGAAGAAAATATATGGCAATAGATTATAAAAATCTGCCTGTTTACCAGCAGAAAGATTTGATATTAAAAGCAATAAATGAAAATCAGGTAATAGTTGTTCAGAGTCCAACTGGTTCAGGTAAAACAACGCAGATTCCTGTTATTCTCCACGAAGCAGGTTATGACCAGAACGGAATAATTGCAGTAACCCAACCAAGACGAATTGCTGCATTAAGTGTAAGCGAATACATTTCAAAACAGCTGGGAACCACTTATCCCGGTCTTGTTGGCTATAAAATGCGCTTTGAAGACAAAACAGATGAAAGCACAAAAATCAAAATTATGACTGACGGAATTCTCCTTCAGGAAATGAAACTTGATCCATGGCTTTCAAAATATTCTGTAATTATGGTAGACGAAGCCCACGAAAGATCTCTTAACATTGATTTTGTCCTTGGACTTTTAAAAAGAATTCTTGAAGTAAGAAAAGAATTTAAAGTAATTGTAAGTTCTGCCACAATGAATGCAGAGGCATTTTCTTCGTATTTTTCAACCTGTCCGATTGTAACAATTGATACAGTAACCTTCCCTGTTA
>JAILKG010000245.1 GCA_024693915.1 Treponema sp. | reverse complement strand
CTGATCTGGCTGCGCATCTTTTCAGATACTGCAAGACCTGAAGCATCGTCTCCAGCGCGGTTGATTCTTTCGCCTGAAGAAAGCTTTTCCATGTCTTTGTTAAGACCCAGACCTGTGATACCGAGTTGACGGTTGGCATAGATTGCCGACATGTTGTGGTTGATGACCATAGTATTCCTCCTTGGAATATGTAAAAGGTAACATCCTTGTTACCCAAAATTTTGCAAAAATGTGCATATGTATTTACAAGGCTGCATCTACACACTTTTGCAATTGAAATGCAATAATTAAATCCTTTTACCACATTTCTATATTGATTTTCGGCCATCAGTAAAAAAAACTTTAATAAAAAATTAAAAAAAAATTAAAAAATCTTCAAAATTTTCTCTATTTTATAATTCCATCAGTCATTTTTAAGAGGGCTCTCATTGCTTTTCCCCTGTGGCTGATTGCATTTTTTTCATCACTTGTCAGTTCTGCTGCTGTTTTTCCAATATCTGGAAGGAAGAAAATCGGGTCGTATCCAAAACCACCGTTTCCTCTGGCATCTTTTATGTCTTCAATTAAGCTGCCTTCCATTGTTTCCTGAACAACATAAAGGCGGCCGTTTCCGGCGTAAAGAACCATGGCGCAGCTATAGTGGGCTGAACGTGGTCCATTGAAAAATCCATTTTCTTTTGTGTAACTTTCTTCCTTCTCAGGATGATTTCTTAACTCGTCGTTTAATTCCTGAATAAGAAATCTGTTCTGTTCATCCTGAGAAATTTTTGTTCCATCTTTTAATCCGTGAGGGAAGGAAGGTCCTGCGTATCTTGCAGAAAAAATACCAGGACGACCTGCAAGAGCGCTGACGCATATTCCTGAATCATCGGCAATTACAGGCTGCTTTACAATCTGATAAAGAGCCTTAGCTTTTATAAGGCTGTTTTCATAAAAATCTGAACCGGTTTCTTCCGGATTAAATTCAATTCCTTCATCCTTTGGAGTTACAATTTCATGTCCTTTAAGGATTTCAGAAAATTCCCTTTTTTTATTTAAGTTTCCGCTTGCTAAATATATTTTCATAATCAAAGAATATAGCTTTTAGCAAAGCTTTTTTCAATTGCCAGGGCTTTGTAAGAGACTGTAATGCTTTTTCCAATACAGCCGGATAATTCAGGACAGCCACGACTTAAGCCACTGCTTTTATAACCTGACTACAGTCCTTCTTTTTCAAGAATTTTTTCTGCCCTCAAAAGATAGTATCCAATCTGTTTTGCTCCTAAGTTTACAACTTCCTCTATTGCTTTGTTTGTAGGACAAAGGTATCTTGCTTTTTCAAGTGCCCTGGTGTTTTTTATCTGCCATTTACTTGTGTGAAATTCATACAGTTTTTTTTCTCTGTCTGTATTTTCATCCTTGTCCGACCCATTTACAATTCTAGAAAGCAGTTTTCTGTGCTGATAAAAAGAATAATCCCTGTTTTTAATGTATTTTTCATACTTTGTAATTCTTTTTTTCATTGTATTCTTTAATGATTCAACTACGTTTTCCAGTTTTTCTTTGTCGATATTACAGTAATCAGCAACTTTCTGAATGTTTTCAGCAGAAAGATAATAGCTGGATTTTAATGCAAGAATCAGCGTAAGTTTCTTTTTCTTTTCCAGTGAAGAGTCAAGAATGATTTTTAAGTCTTCATCTTTTTTATAAACAGGACCTGAAATTGAAGCAGGAAGGGCATCAATTTTATTTTTCTGAGCATATGGGGCTTTATCATATTTTGAAGATACATAGGGCTTAAAATGAGTGATTTTATATTCGAACTCATCTTTTTCGTAGTTTTCAAGTTTTACTTCGTATTCTGTTTCCTGAATGCCGCAGATGGTGGTTTCTTTTTCTGCAGCATTTTTTACTTCACGATTTATGCTTTTGATGACAATTTTAATGAGCCCGATAAGGTAGGTTTTAAATGTTGAAGTATTTGGCTTGTAATTATTGAAAAGGGCTGATTTTATGCTGCAGATTTTTATGTATAGTTCTCCGATTATTTCAGGGTTTGAAGGGTATACTCCAAAAGCCCATGGATTTTTGTAAACTTCTCCAATAATAAAATCAAGTGCCTCCTTTTCTGAAATAACTTTCTCCTGAACCATAAGTGGAAGTTTTTCAATTTCCATTTTTACATTTTCCATTCTTTTTTCCTTAAAAACATTTTGTATTGCTTTTTTATACTAATAAAAACAACTTGTTATTTTTACGGTTTAGAATTTAGAAATATAAAATCAAAAAAAGAGAAAATAATCCAAAAAACAGCTGGAAAAAAGCCGGATGGCAAAAAAAAATGCGAAAATTTCCACATTTTAAGCTCTTTTCGCATTCCATATTATTTTTTTACATATAGTGTCTTTTACATGATTCTTGCAAATTCTTTTACAACCCTTGGAATCAGGTTTTCAAGTCTGCCTTCACAGCCCAGACCGGAAGCATTTTTATGTCCCCCGCCACCGAATTTTGAAGCTACTATGCTTACATCAACTTTGTCTTTGCTCCTTAAGCCTCCGGTGCAATTGTTTTCTGATTCCTGTCTTAAAAAGACAACTGCTTCAACTCCCTGCACAGAAAGAAAAGAGGAATAGAGCAGGTCGGAATCTCTTCCTTCCTGCCCGTATTTGAAGGTGTCTTCCATTGTTTCCCAGGTGATTACAAGTCTTCCATCTAGATATCGTTCAGCTCTTGATAAAAGTATTCCCAGAAGTTTTCTTGTATTAAAAGGCTTTCCTCCGGTTATTTTATCGTAGGTCTTTCTTGGATTTGCTCCTGCTTCCAGAAGCCTTGAAATTTGAACCAGAACGTTTGCATCATTTTCTGAAAGAAACCTGAAAAATCCTGTATCTGTCATTATTCCAAAGTAAAGAATTTTTGCAATTTCTGAAGGAATCTTTCCGCAAGTTTTTTCATAAAGTGACTGGATTAAAAGAGCTGCGGCAGGACAGCTTGAATCAATAATTGAATGGGAATTTTCCGGGCATGTAGAAGTTTTGTGGTGATCTATTATGAATGTATCCAGACCCTTTAGGTCTCCCTCTATTTCCCCAAGTCTGCTAAACTCTGAGCAGTCCGTTATAAAAAGTCCTGTGCGTTTTCTTTCTTCTTCGCTTAAGAAATCCATTTCACTGGAAAAATATTTTTCGTATTCCCGAATCTCAGTTTTTTTAAAAGGTCCTGCAGAGAGAAGCTGGCAGGGTTTATTCTTGTAATCGAGAATTGCCTTAATACCAAGACAGCTGGCTACACAGTCACCGTCCGGCTCCTTGTGGCCTATAATATAAAAAAAATCATGACTTTCTATAAAGTTTTTAAAAGTCATAAGTTCTTCGTTGCAAATTTCAATCATGGCTGCATTATAGCAATTATTTGAAATGCGAGGAAGGGGGGGGGTGGCTAGTTGAGGGGAGGCTTATGTTGGGAAGCTGTGTAAAAAAAAAGCAGGGAAAAATCCCTGCCTTAAAATAGCTACGCTTAAGCGAAAAAATAATTACAATTCGATTTCTTCCAGTGTGTCTTTGTCGCTTCCTTCAACGGATTTACGATAATCAACTACACCCCATGTGGAGTTCTTCTTGTCTACAGGAATTGTTAAAATTACCTTATGGAATTCACCGCTTTTCTTGATTACAGTCATGAATGGCTTTACTTTACCTGCTTTAAGTTCACGAATCTGAAGCTTTCTCGGGTTTTCAGGATCGCTCTTATTCCATTTTTTTGGAATTACAGTTTTTCCAACTCCAACTTTATTTTTTGCATAAATAATTACATATGCGTCTTTTGAGTCCAGAATCTTGTAAATTGGAACCTGAATATAAGAGAGTTCAGACCAGTTCTTTTCGCTTGTTTCGTTGTAGGCAACAGGAACAGCAAAGGAAGCAGTAATTGCAGCGATTGTAACGGCAATGGCACAAAGTAGTTGTTTCATGTTTTCTCCTTAAATTAAAGCGAGCATAATTGCTTTGATGGTGTGCGTTCTGTTTTCAGCTTCATCCCAGACAAGGCTTTGTTCGCTTTCGAAAACTTCTTCTGTAACTTCCTGTCCTGTTACAGCTGGGAGACAGTGGAGGAAAACAG
>JAILKG010000238.1 GCA_024693915.1 Treponema sp. | reverse complement strand
AGTGCTCCAAGTACAAGCAGCACAAAATATACTGGAGCAGGAATCTCTGTCAGCGCAGGAACTACTGTAAAAGCTATTGCAATTTGTGATGATCTTCTTGATTCTGAGCTTTCGTCATGGACATTTGCTCAGCCGAGTCTGGGATACACTCATCCTGCAAGCGGCAACTACAGCCCTGTTGATATGAACGGTGCAAGCAGCGGTTACGGCTGGTCTTCAGGCACCTGGGCTCTTGGAGCAAATGTAAGCGGAAGCGAAACCACCTTTGCTTTGTATTCTGCAAATGCAACAAAAATTCTTCTTGAAATCTACGGTTCAGCCTACGGCGCCGATGCCATGTACGACTACTGGATGGAAAAAGACGCCGGTAATGTATGGCGTGCAAAATTAAGCGGCGACTTAAAGGGTGCAATATACGCCTTCCGCTGCTGGGGACCAAACTGGACCTTCAGCAATGACTGGAGCCGTGGTGGTAGTTCTGCCGGCTTTGTTGAAGACTATGACGATGACGGAAACCGCTTTAACCCTAACAAAGTAGTGTATGACCCTTATGCAAGGGAAATGACACATGATGCAAGCAATGCAGAGGCGATTGCTTCTTATACAACAGCAAATAATGCCTATGCCTTGGCATCTTCTGATTACCAGATTCTTTCTTCCGGTCAGCCGGTTGCCACATCAATAAAATGGCGCGAGTACGACTCTGGAACAATCAGTCCTAAGGGCTACATTGTTTCTGACAGCACAAGTTACGGAATTAAACCTGGTATTCCTGCAAGTGAAGCCAGAATCTACGAAGCCCATGTGCGTGGTATTACAAACCACAGTTCTTCGTCAAGACTTACATCCATTCTTAGTGGAATTGACGGTTTTAATGCTGTAGAAGATGTTCCTGCTGCTTACCGCGGTACATACAAGGGTGCCGCCTATATGGCTCCTTATCTTAAGGCTCTTGGAATAAATACAATTGAACTTCTTCCTGTTCATGAAACAGATAATGATGCAAATCCAGATGATGGCCCTGGAGGAAACTACTGGGGTTACATGACTTTTGGTTATTTTGCACCAGACCGACGTTACTCTTATGATAAAACTGCAGGTGGTCCTACCCGAGAGTTTAAGGAAATGGTTGAAGCTTTCCATAATGAAGGAATTGAAGTTTACCTTGACGTTGTTTACAACCACTCCGGTGAAGGCGGTACCTGGCATGGAAACGCAACAAAATGGGAAAATGGAGTCGAAGTTCCTGTTCCTGATTATGATGAGGGAAAGCAGTGTACTGTTGTAAGCATGCGCGGTATCGATAACCAGACTTATTATTCTCTTGTTACAGATAAAACCTGGAGTTATTGGGAAACAACCGGTTGTGGCAACAATCTTCAGTGCGATAATTCTGTTGTGCGTCAGTTCATTCTTGATTCACTTACTTACTGGATTCAGGATATGGGTGTTGACGGTTTCCGTTTTGACCTTGCACCAGTCCTTGGACGTGAAGGAAACGGAACCTGGAATTTCAGCAGTTCTGCAACCACTCTTACACAAATTGCATCTCTTGGAACTTCAAACAGCGTAGAAATGATTGCCGAAGCCTGGGACTGCCAGTGGCCGGGTGGATATCAGATTGGACACTTCCCCACAGGTTGGGGCGATTGGAACGGTGTTTACCGTGATGTCGTGCGAAAGTACGTTGGTGGGGCTGGAACCACAGAGACAAAATCAGACTATGGAAATGTTCTCTACAATCTGAACATAGGAAACGCGCTTTACGGAAGCAGCGACATCTTTGGAAGTTACAGACCTTCTGTAAATATGATTGTAGCTCATGACGGCTTTACTCTTGCAGACCTTTCTTCTTATGCCGGTGCCGGAAACGCATGTAACGGTAATGCATGGCCATTTGGTCCTAGCGATGGTGGTAACGGCGATACGAACTATATTCCTGTAAACACACAGCAAGGTCATCGTCAGATAAACAGAAACTATATTGCTCTTCAGATGGTAACACGCGGTATTCCGATGATTGTATGGGGAGACGAGTTCGGCCGTACGCAGAACGGAAACAATAACCCTTACAACATCGACAGCGTTGCAACCTGGAACAACTACAACATGATTAACACAAAATCTCCACAGGCAATTTCTACTGGCGGAGAAGGAACTTACAATAACTCATTCGGAACATTTGATAATACAGCCGGAGTGAATGGTAACTTTGTTTTCATGAAGAGAATGCTGGAAATGCATTCTGACCCTGCATTCACACAAGCCAGTTATTCTTCTCCGGTTTTGACCTATCAGGATGGCGGTGATTCAAGTGATGCTACCTTTGGCTACAAGATTGCCGGTTCTGCAATTACTGGTGGTCACGACTTCTATTTCTTCAGCAACATGACTTCTGGTGAAGTAAGTGTTACAATTCCTGCTCCTGCAAGCGGATATCACTGGGTAAGAATCTGTGATACAGGAAGTTGGGCTGAACCTTATTTGAACAGCTGGGATCCTTATGATACGGAAGCTACTGATTATTATGAAATCACAAGTGCAAAATCTTATGGTGTGGGTGCATGGACTGTTCTAATCTTGCAGCAGGTAAAAGATGGGGGTGAAACTCCAACCTGTGCCACACCAGTAATCTCTGGCTCAACTTCTTTTGATACAAGCGCTGATATAACGATTACCTGTTCGACAGACGGTGCAGACATTTACTACACCACAGACGGAACAATTCCGACAATAAGCAGCGAACTTTATACTGCTCCGTTCACAATTACTTCTACAACTACGGTAAAAGCTATTGCTGTAAAAACTGGTTATAACAATTCGGGCGTTGAAAGCACGAAGTTTACTCACAATGTTCCGACCTGTAAAAATCCAGTATTCAGCGGAGATACAACTTTCACAACCAGCACAACGGTTTCAATCAGCTGTGATACTGTCGGCGCAACGATCCGCTATACCCTGGACGGAACTATCCCGACAGAAAGCAGTACTGCATATACAAGCTCCTTTACCCTTACAGAAACCAAAACTGTTAAGGCAAAAGCATTTAAAGATGGACTTGATTCTTCTGAAGTTGTAAGTCAGAAATATACCCTTAGAACACAGTCTTCAAAGAGCGGAGTAATGCTCCAGGGATTCAACTGGGATTCGGCTCCGAGAGGAAAGAGCACATACTGGGGCAAGTGGTACAACATTATGATGGATAATGCAAGTCAGATTGGAAGTACTTTTGATTATGTTTGGTGTCCGCCGCCAAGTAAGACAAATACTGATTCTTCTGAAGGTTATGGTCCAACTCAGTGGTTTAACTTGAATAACTGCTATGGTACTAAGGAAGAACTTGAGGAAATGATTCAGGCAATCAAACCTGCAAAGGCTCTTGCTGATGTTGTTGTAAATCATCGAGACGGAACTACAAGCTGGGGTGATTTTACATTACCTGATTTGGGCTGTTCTTTGAGTGGAAATTGCTATCCTGCAATTTGTTCAGATGATGAAGGCTTTACTAACAGTCAAAGTCCAATGTACGGTCATTCAAGTGGCTGTGGCGCAGCTGATACAGGTGCTAAGTATGCTGCAAGCCGTGACCTTGATCACACTAATACTGCCGTCCAGAACGGAATTAAACAGTATCTTAATGATTATCTCAAACCTGCTGGATTTGTGGGCTGGCGATATGACTTTGTAAAAGGTTTTGATGGTTATTATGTAGGTATGTACAATGCCGCTTCCGATGCTGAATTTGCAGTAGGTGAATACTGGCCGGGTACAGACGATGGTAGTGGCTACTTCAGCGCAAGTGATCCAAGTGTCTGGGCTAACAAGATTGACAACTGGATTTCTAGAACTGAGGCTGGTGGTTACAAGACCCGCGCCTTTGACTTTGTTCTTAAGGGAATCATGAATGACATCTGGGGCTGTTCTTATACAGGAGGTTCAAGTGCTGCAACCAACAACTTTGGTAATCTTGCAAACGGACGCACCCTTGTGAACAGTCAGCCGGCTTATGCGGTTACATTTATTGATAACCACGATACTGGTTCTACTCAGGCACACTGGAAGCTCCCTGATTCTGCAATTCCTGCAGCTTATGCTTATATTTTGACTCATCCGGGATTCCCTTGTGTTGCATGGCAGCATTACTTCTCTTATTCAGAAAGCGGAAGCAATTTGAGTGCCGGCGGAACTCAGTTTATCTCTGGAAACTCTGCTGGAACTGTTAATGGTTCGAATGGAACATTACGAGAGCTTATCGACACTCTTATCGACCTCAGAAAATCTCTTGGAATTGAATACGACAGTTCAAAAGAGATTCTTTCAAGTTCATCAAGCTGTTATGCAGCACGTGTTGACGGTCTGAATGGTTCTTTTATCGTAAGTATCGGTTCAAGTACATATTCAGGCGATGTTTCTGATTATGAAGAAATTGCATCAGGAACAAACTATAAAGTCTGGGCAACTTCGGGCGGAAGTCAGAAGTGTAAGGCTCCTGCAATTACTTTCAACGCAGGAACCTGTACACTTTCATGTGCAACCGCTGGTGCCGACATTATGTACAAAATCGGCTCTGGAAATTATCAGACATACAGTGCTCCGTTTGCAGTTTCTGAAGGTCAGACTGTTTATGCTTATGCATCTGCGGATGGATATGAAGATTCTTCAGTTGTAAGTAGTACCTACACAGCAGGTATTTCCGTAACTGTAACCGCTGACAGCTGGACTTGGGATGGAGGTGTTGCAGTGTTTGCCTGGGTATGGCCTAGTGGAGGTGATGGACAGTGGGTAAGCTGTACTGGTTCAGGAACAACTGTAAACTTTACTATGTCTGCTAATTGTAACAACTTCCTCTTTGTTCGTTGTCCTGCTGGTACAAGTCAGCCTGATTGGGGTGCTACTGGTGATTCAGCAGGTCGTATTTATAATAAAACGGCAGACACTGCATATACAGGTTCTACATCGTATACAGTCTACTTTAGTAATTATACTCCAGAAAGTTGATGACTAAAATTATACTTTAAAAACAAAGGCAAGGTTCTTTCAAACCTTGCCTTTGTTTTATCTTTAAAATCTTTTATATCCTTGCTTCTTTTTTCCTACACTCCCAGTAATCCTGGCAGGCTGCTCAGGTCGGGAATTATTGCGGCGCATAGATTCCTGCATTCGTCGTTGGGCTTCATGCGGTCTGGAACCATAATTGTTTTTAGTCCGGCTTTTGAAGCGCTTCGAATTCCATTCAGGCTGTCTTCCACGGCGGCGCAGTAGTTGTAGGAGAGGTCAAGGCCTGTTTTTTCTGCCAGCTGGTCTACAGCAAGGCGGTAAATTTCTGGGTCTGGTTTGGAATGTTTTACCATGTCCCCGGTGATTACAAGGTCAAAAAAATCGTAAAGGCCCGCATTTTTCATCTGCCTTGTAACAGCTTCTTTTCTGGTGGAAGAGGCCAGGGCCAGAGGAAATTTTCCTTTTAACTCTGTAAGGGCTTCTTTTGCCCAGTACATTTTTTGAATGCCTTCATTTTCTTCTATTTTTTTGAAGAGCTGGCTGGTGCGGGCCATAAAGGCGTCTGTATTAAAAGTTTCTCCAAAAAGATTTTTTAATATTTCTCGGGTGTCGTTTTTGTTTGTTCCCCGGCATTTTGAAATTGCTTCTTCTGCCTTTGAATTTCTAACGCCCATTTCTCCTGCCGCAATTTCCCAGGTGCGGTCGCAGATGCTTTCTGTGTCTAAAAGAACTCCGTCCATGTCAAAAATCACGGCTTTTATTCCGTAAAGGCGGGCCCGGGGGGTGTTAGGGGGGCAGTAGTCCCCCCTAGGAGAAAGGGGTGTGGAGGAACCCGTTACTGGCGGGTAAGCCGACAGTGGCGGGTTCTGACCAGGGGGAAGGCTTTCCCCCTCAAAATTAAAATCAGGTCTACTTTTCATAGTTTTCAACCTGCTCGGAAATAAGCGGAATAAGCTGTTTTTTGCGGCTTACAACATCTTTTAAGAAATAAACGTTTGGCTCCACTTTTGGGAAAGTGATAAATGGGGCAAACTTCGGATCGCAGGCGATGACCAGAATGCTTGAAAGCTGGGTGATGTCCGTAACCAGCAGGGAAGAGAAAAGGGCCTTGTTTCCCCTGCGTTCGATTTCCAGTTCCTGCATAAGCTCGTCTTTGCGGGCCAGAACTTCTTCCAGAGAAGAAACTTCAATCTGGCTGACTGTAAAGCTGCCCTTGTCTTCGCTGTATTCCTTCATATCCTGGTGGATTATCTGGGTGGCGTTGCGGCCCTTGATGCCGCTTCCTGCCTGAAGAATGTCCTTTCCAAGGGCCTGAATATCCAGGTCTGTGATGTTTGAAAGGTATTCGGCAGTCTGGCGGTCGGTTTCTGTTGTTGTGGCCGACTGCAAAATCAGGGTGTCAGAAAGAATTCCGCACAAAAGAAGACTTGCGATGTCCTTTGGAATCGGCACTTTTGCTTCCTGGTAAAGGCCGCTTATCAGAGTTGCCGTGGAACCAACAGGTTTGTTGATAAAAGTTATCGGGTAGGTGGTTCCAAAGGTGCCCAGCCTGTGGTGGTCAATTACTTCCTGAATTTTGTAGTGCTCAAAGCCTTCTACTGCCTGGGTTTTTTCGTTGTGGTCAACTAAAATCAGCTGGATGTTGGGCTCGTTTGTAAGGTCGTGCTCGCTTATCATGCCGATTACCTTATTTTCTCCGTCTACAACCGGCAGTCGGCGGATTGGTGAGTTCTGGATGAGCTTTCTGACCTTGGAGATTGTGTCTTCAGGGCGGACTGCCGGAATGTCCGGGTCTGCCATCAGGCTTACCGGGGTAGAGTAGGCAATCATCATTACGGTGGCGCTGGTGTCGTATGGGCTCATGATTACGTTCACCTTGTTTTTTTCAGCCAGCTCTTTAAGCTCTTTTTTGAGAACAAAGCCGGTGGTGATAATCAGGAGTTTTACTTTCTGCCTGATGCACATTTCATAGATTTTTTCCCTGTCGCTGGTGATTACGATTGTGTTTTCGCTGGCGTGCTCAGAAAGCATTTTTTCAAAGTTTTCGTCTGTGGCGCCCCCAACCAGAATGCCAGCCTTAAAAACCTCGTCTTCGTTCACAGTCACCAGAGCCTGAGCGTTCATGGTTTTGATTATGGAAGAAACGCTGGTGGAAATATTAATCTTTTTTTCCGGATTCAGCACTGTTAAAAGTTTCTGGGCAAAGGTTGAATAGTGGAGCAGGGACTTGTATTTTCCGTCCTTGTCCACCACCGGAATTGCCCGAAGGTTTGTCTGGTTCAGTTTGTTAATGGAAAACCATACCGAGCGGTTTTCTTCCACGGTAACGCAGTCGTCCTTCATGTAGTAGGCAACTTTTGGAGAAAGCTCCGGTAGATATTTTGGAAAGGGAACCTTAAATCTCTTGTAGATGTAGTCTGTCTGAGGATTAAAATGACCTGCCCTGGCTGCCTTGTATTCTGAAAAGCCCTGAAGCTCCTTAAGCTTTGCATAGGCTGTGGCTGCAACCGCAGAGTCTGTGTCGGGATTTTTGTGCCCGAAAATGTAAACTGTCTTTTTCATAGGACTTAACATATTAGCGATTTTTGTCATTTTAGGGAAGAAGAGGGGCTGTAAGAGGGGGTCTTCTGGGGCCCTGTATTAATCAGGCAATAATGTCTAAATCAGGTATTTTTAAGTTTTTCGCCTTCACGGTGGGGACTTGCTTTTGGCGGAGGACATGCCCGGTGCTTAAAGCCTTCTGTGCCGGGGCAGGCTGGGGGCGGAACAAGTCCGGAAGATCAGTTTTCTAAAAGCCCTTTTTTTTCTTTTTTTGGGCCGTGGGCTTTTTCGGCCAGAAATGTCCGAAAAAGCTTTTTTCCCACGCCTGTTCCAGGGCTCCCCTTTCGGTCGGTGCCAAAGCCCTTCATCTTATTCCGGGCTTTAGCACTGCTCAATTTCATTTCGCACCCTTCCATAGGCGGGCCTGCCTTAGTCTTTCATGTTTAATTCTTTGCCACAAGTAGCGCTTAGCGCAGTACTGCGCGATTTTGCAACCACGAGATAGTGACCGTAAGCCAATTTTGAAGTTGAAACTATAAAACTCGAAATTAAACTGTAAGAGAAAAGTTCTCTTACAACTACCACTTTCCGCTTGAGCCGCCGCCACCTGTTCTTCCTCCACCCCCGGAACGGTAACTGGAAGAGCCGCCGGAATGTCCTCCCGAATGTCCTCCCGAATGTCCTCTGGAAGAGCCTCCCCAAATACCCAGCTTCCTGTTAAATAACCATACAACAATGGCAATAATAATCCATATTATGGTTTCTAAGGCAGTGTTTTCTTTTTTATCCTTCTTTTCTGAATCCGGCTCTTCTTCATTGCTTTCTTCGTATTCGTTTTCTGCTGCTACAGAAGATATAGCGGAGTTTTCGTTTAAAAGTGAAGAAAGACTTTCTGACTGTGGTTTGATATTTCCGCTAATCAGGTCTTTAGTGACTTTTTCAGAGCTTTCTGGATTTACAATTCCTGCCATGGTTTTTATGGCAAGAATGCTTCCCTGTCCCATCTTTCCTTCCCTGAACAGCGGTACCATCAGGTCATCAATGATTTTTTTACATAGAATATCTGTCAGGCGTTCTTCTGCTCCGTAGCCCGTGGTTATGTCTATGCTTCTGTCACGGACTGCAATTGTAAGAAGAACTCCGTCGTCAATGCCCTTTCTGCCAAGCTTCCATTTTTCAAAATGGCGTACTGCCAGGTCATGGATTGCTTCTCCATTTGTAGACGGCAGGGTTAGAAGGGCAATCTGGATTCCGGTGCTGTCGTTCAGCTTTGTCAAATAAGTGGTAAGGCTGGTGAACTGGTCAGCAGAAAGAATGTGACCTGCGTCCACCACAAAAGATCCCGTCCATTCATACAGCCCTTCCTTGTCTTTTTTGCTGACAAATCTCTGCTGGACAAGAGGGTCTTCTGCGTAGTTTATTTTTTCTGCATATACAGAAAGGCAGATGGCAAAAAGTTGCATCAAAAAGAGAAAGAAAACTTTTTTCTGCCTGAGGGCTGGATTTTGACCGGGATTTCTTTTCATTTTTTTACTCTAAATTCAGATTCATAGCTTCTACAGATTTTGTTCCGTCAATATCAGACTGGAATGGAACTTTCTTTGTGTAGTTTTTTGCAAAGTATTTTCCAGGGAAATTCAAAATATAAGTATTGAATTCCTTTACAGCCTGATTGTAGCGGGTCTGGGCAACGGTTATGCGGTTGTTAGCTCCTTCAATTTCTGTCATAAGAGCTGTAAACTGGGCAGAAAATTTGAAATCAGGATATTTTTCGCTGACTGCAAGAAGTCTGCCTATTCCCTGATTCAGTTCGTTCTGAGCTTTCTGGAACTGGGCCATTTTTTCCGGATCAGAAATAACGCTTGAATCCAGACGGATGCTTTCGGCAATGCTTGCCCTTTTTTCAATTACATCTGTTACAGCCTGAATTTCAACATTTTTTGAAGCTTTGACAACCTGCACAAGTTCAGGGATGCGGCGCATTTTGTTGTCGTACTGGGTTGCAATGTTACTTTCTGCTTCTTCTACATTCTGGTCCAGACGGACAATTTCGTTTTCAAAAATAAAGCAGCTTGTAAAGCATAAAGAAATAAATGCAAAAACGCCTGCAAATACTGTTCTTTTTAAGTTTTTCATTTTCATTTCTCCTTTGATAGAGTCGCCAGCTGGCGGCATTCAATTTTTATAGTTTGATTTTTATATAGCCGCAAGGCCTTTTTTCAAATCATCTATTATATCGTCAACATTTTCAAGACCTACGGAAACGCGAACCATTCCTCCGTCAATTCCTGCTGCAACAAGCTGTTCGTCAGTAAGCTGGCGGTGGGTTGCGCTTGCCGGGTGAAGAACGCAGGTTCGGATATCTGCAACGTGTACTTCATCACAGCAGAGTTCCAGAGCGTCCATAAAGCGAACGGCTGCGCTTCTTCCTCCCTTGATGCTGATTGAAATTACACCGCAGGTTCCCTTTGGAAGATATTTCTGGGCTCTTTCGTAATACTTGTCCCCTTTAAGTCCCGGGTAGGAGATGCTGGCAATTTTATCGCTTGTCTTAAAGAATTCTGCAACTTTAAGGGCGTTCTGGCAGTAGCGATCCATTCTTACAGGCAGAGTTTCAATACCCATGTTCAAATAGAAAGCACTCTGTGCGGCAGGGTAGCAGCCAAAGTCTCTCATAAGCTGGGTGCGGGCTTTTACAATGTAGGCAGCTTTTCCAAAATCTTTTACATAGCAAAGTCCGTGGTAGCTTTCGTCAGGTTCTACCATGTCACTGAATTTGCCAGTTTCTTTATATGCTTTTTCCCAGTCAAAGTTTCCTGAGTCAACAATACAGCCACCGCCCTGAACGGCGTGTCCATCCATATATTTTGTGGTTGAGTGAACAACGATGTCTGCTCCCCATTCAAAAGGACGGCAGAGGTATGGAGTTGCAAATGTGTTGTCTACGATGAGAGGAACATTCATTTCGTGAGCAGCTTTAGCCCATGCTTCAAAGTCGAATACTGTGAGGGCTGGATTTGCAATTGTTTCACCGAATACACATTTTGTGTTTGGCTTAAAAGCTTTCTTGATTTCTTCTGTGCTGGCATTAACATCAACCCAGATTACTTCTATTCCCAGCTTTTTAAGGGTAAATCCAAAAAGATTGATGGTTCCGCCGTAGATGCTGGAAGAGGCGATAAAGGAGTCTCCTGAAGAGCAGAGGTTCAAAATTGAAAGAAGACTTGCGGCCTGACCGGAACTGGTGAGCATACAGCCTACGCCACCTTCAAGGCTGGCAATTTTTTTCTCCACTGCATCGCAGGTTGGGTTTGCAAAGCGGGAGTACATAAATTCTGTTGGTTTATCAAAAAGAGCGGCAACATGGTCGCAGGAGTCAAAGCGGTAGGTTGTACTCTGAACGATTGGAATTGTTCCTGGTCCTCCGTTTTCCGGTTTATATCCTTCGTGAAGCACTTTTGTTTCAATTTTCATTTTTTTTGTCCTTTTTAGTTTTGTTTTATCGACTTTCTTTTCGGCTCAGTCTGAAGTTCCCTTTGAATAATTCACAGGTTTTCTCCCCTTTCCGAATTATTGAAAAAATCAATTTATAGGTAAATATTACATATTTTTATTATTGAATTCAATTTCTGAATCTAAATAATTTCTAAAATTCAACTTTTTTTTATCAGCTTATTTAGAAAAAATGGCTTTAAAAATTGCGGAAAATACCTGATAATTCAAAGTATGATTGAATTTTTTACAGCACATTTGCCATGGTTCTGGCTTTCTCTTATGGTAATATTTGTTGTTATTGAAGCTTTTACAATGGCTCTTACAACTGTATGGGCAGCCCTTGCCTCAATACCTATGATTTTTATTTCCCGAACAGGGCTTCCTTTCCGCTGGCAGCTTTTGATTTTTGTAGTTCTCACAATCGTCCTGATTGTTTTTACCCGCCCTTTTGCCGTAAAAAAACTTAAGCTGGGGCAGGATAAAATGAATATCAGCTCCATGCTGGGCCAGGAGGTCCTTGTGGTAAGCGCCATTCAGGCTTTTAAAAAGGGGGAAGCAAAGGCTAAAAACGGAACCGTCTGGACAGTAAGCTCAGAAGGTTCTTCAGAAATTCCTGAAAATACTGTTTGTATTGTAACCGAAGTTCAGGGCAATACTTTAACTATAAAACCAAAAATTGATGGAGAATAAAAACTATGATGTACGTAATTATCGCACTTCTGGTAATCCTTGTTATTCTGATAATCGTAAATATCAGAATTGTTCCTCAGTCTCAGGCTTACGTTATTGAGCGTCTGGGGGCTTTTTCTTCAGTGTGGCAGGTTGGTCTGCATGTAAAAATTCCTTTTATTGATAGAATAGCCAACAGAATGTCTTTAAAAGAAAAAGTTCTTGATTTTGAACCACAGCCTGTAATTACAAAAGACAATGTTACAATGATGATTGATACCGTTGTTTACTTTCAGATTACAGATCCAAAACTTTACACCTATGGCGTAGAACGACCTATCAATGCTTTGGAAAATCTGAGTGCAACAACCCTGCGAAACATTATCGGTGAACTGGAACTTGATCAGACTTTGACCAGCCGCGATGTAATCAACACAAAAATGCGAAGCATCCTTGATGAAGCCACTGATCCATGGGGAATTAAGGTTAACCGCGTAGAAGTAAAGAACATCATGCCTCCAGAGGCTATTAAGGAAGCCATGGAAAAGCAGATGAGGGCTGAACGGGAAAGACGAGAGTCTATCCTTAAGGCAGAAGGAGAAAAACAGTCGGCAATTCTTGTTGCAGAAGGTAAAAAGCAGTCTAAAATTCTGGAAGCAGAAGCAGAAAAAGAGGCTGCAATTCTTGAAGCTCAGGCTGAAAAAGAAGCTTCTATTCAGAAGGCTCTTGGTGAAGCAGAAGCAATCAGGGAAATTCAGAGTGCAAAAGCCCAGGGCTTAAAGCTTCTTAAGGAAGCAGGTGTTGACGAAGCTGTATTAAAGTTGCGAAGTCTTGAAGCTTTGGAAGCAGTTGGAGACGGACAGTCTACAAAGATTATCATTCCTGCAGATATTCAGAATATGGCAGGACTGGTTTCAAGTCTTACGGAAGTTGCAAAAAAATAGTATAGTCTTGTTATGTTCAAGTACTATCTCATTGTTTTTTTGATTTCCATGGTTCCTCTGATTGAACTTAGGGGAGCCATTCCAGTGGGTTTTGCCATGATTCAGGCTGCCCTAAATCTGGAAGAAGGGGCAATATTGCCGCCTTTTTATATTGTAACAATTTATCTGACTGCAATAGTTGGAAATATGCTTCCCGTTCCGGTTATTTTCTTTTTTGCAAGAAAGTTTCTGGAGTGGGGAAAGGATAAACGTTTTATTGGAAAAATCTGCACTTTTTTTCTGGTGAAAGGAAAAAGTGCAGGTGAAAAGCTTACCGGAAAGGCCGGCAGGGGAGGAGTTTTTATTGCCCTTCTTTTGTTTGTGGGAATTCCTCTTCCGGGAACAGGAGCCTGGACGGGAACTCTGGCAGCAAGCCTTCTTGATATGAAAGCTAAAGATACTGCTCTTGCGGTAATGCTGGGAGTTTTACTTGCAGGTCTTATAATGATGGCGGGAAGTTTTGGACTTTTTACAGCCCTCTTCTCAGTAATCCGTTAAGAAATAGATTTATTATTGAATCAAGGTCGCCGTCTTTTTTGAAGGACGTTTTTTCAGGAGAAATTTTATGAAGAAAATTATTATTCTTTTGGCATTGCTTACTGCCTCTTTTTCGCTCTTTGCAAAAAATGACATTCAGTTCAGGCTTTGCCCGGTTTTTTCTCAGGTAGACTACAAGCTGGGGGATGAAATTCTTGGAAGTGCTTCTACCGGAGCAGAACTTGGAGTTATCAACTACAACTTTTTTGGAGAAGAAGAGCATTTTGGTGTTTTTGAAATGCTTTCTGTTCTTTTTGAAGGTTCTGGTTGTTTTGACTTTTCTATAGGTGCCGCCTTTGGAAACGATCTTAGCGAGGCAATGCGTTTTCAGGGTGGATTGGGCGTAAACTTTTTTTATGCAATTTCTGAGGATTATGGATACAGTGACGAAGGTTACGATACAAAACAGTCTACTAAAATCCAGTTTGGATTTACCGGAGATGCTTCCATGAAGTTTACTCCCCACAGACTTTTTTCACCAGTAATAGGAATTAATTTTAACTATAATCCATTCTGTGTCAGTCATACAATTACAGACGGAAAATCTGTCAGGGATGACTATTCTTACTACAGCCGCTTTGCCTTCCTTCCTTACGTTTCCTTCTGTATCAATCTGAACTAGAAATGGTGGGGAAAATAGTGCAGAAAATGTAGCTGAAAGTGGCCTGACGAAATAGTGGAATTCCAGAAAAGTCGGGTTAAACTCAGCGCCAAAATTTCCGGTCTAAAGCAGCCCCTTGAAATGGACGGGCGCTGCAAAGGATTTGGATGAGCAAAAAAAAGCCAGATTATGAATTTTACTCATCAATCTGGCTTCTTTATTTTACTTTCTTATAAGCAGGCAGTTAACCCAGGCTTCAATTGCCCTTTCTTCTCCCACATCTCCCAGTTTTTCCCCGGTTTTTGCCTTTACAAAAACCTTTTCTTCCTGGCATTCCAGAATGCCTGCAATGGAAGCGATAACATCTTTTCTATATGGAAGAAATTTTGGTTTTTCAAGCTTTATCACACAGTCAATATTTCCAATTGACCAGCCGGCATTTTTTACATCCTGCCATACTTTTCGCAAAAGCTCCTTTGAGTCTGCATCCTTCCATTTTGCTTCTTCCGGAGGAAAATAGCTTCCAATGTCTCCCAGCCCGCTGGCTCCCAGAAGGCTGTCGGTAACTGCGTGTAAAAGGGCGTCTCCGTCAGAGTGGCCCTCTTCTCCTTTGTCAAATGGAAGGGTAATACCGCCGATTACAAGTTTTCTTCCCTCTACCAGGCGGTGAAGATCGTAGCCGGACCCAACTCTTATTTCCTGCATAGCGCTTTCCTTGTTTTTATAATCCTTTGGGTAGGTGATTTTTATGTTTTCGCTGGAGCTCTGGACAATTTTTACCTTGCCGGCATATTTTCCATAAATTTCTGTGTCGTCAGTATATTCTTTTTCATCCAGAGCGGCTTTGTTGTGGGCGTCCAGAAGTTTTTCAAAATCAAAGCCCTGGGGTGTCTGTACCGCCGCCATTCGGCTTCTTTCAAGGTGCTCTTGAATAAAGCCTTCCTGGTCTACCATTTTCTGGGTGTCTGTTGGAGTTAAGGCTGGAACAGCAGCCTTGTATTTTATGGTTGCTTCAAGAGTGTTTAAAATGGTCTGGCTGTCAATAAAGGGGCGGGCTCCGTCGTGAATTAAAACGTAATCAGGTCTTTCATAGCCCCTGGAAGGAGAACATTCTCCGTCAGTGGAAAATCCCCCGGCAGGTAAAGCATTCCCATATATATTTTCTCCGGCAAGGACGCACATGGCATTAAAAATGGATTTCTGTCTTGTGTCGCTTCCTTCAACAAACATAAGCTTTACAGGAGATGTCATTAAAAGTTTGTTCAGTTCCACGTCGCAAAAAAGGGCATTCTTTGCATCTTCTATCTGGCCTGCGGGGTGGGTTATAACAAGAAAATCTACATCAATAGTTTTTAAAAAGGCTTTAACGGCGGTAGAAAGAACCGTTCCGCCCTCTAAGGGAAGGTATTCTTTTTTAATGGAAGATTTCATGCGGCTGGAAGAACCTGCCGCAGTTACGATTACGGCAAGTTTTTCTCCGCAAAAAAGATTAGAATTCTTCGTCGTCGGCTCCGTCGTCATAATCATCATTGCTCATATCGCCTGCTTCATCCTGATCGTCGCTATCGTCGTCATCAGAATTGTCCCGGCTTCTTGAACTTTTAGAGTCAGAGTTAACGTCATCCATAAGTGAATCGTCTTCGTCATCTTCGTCTTCGATGATTTTCTTAACCTTTATAGCGGCTCCAGGCGGTTCAAGCTTTGTGTGGATGGTGGATTCAACTTCTTTAAGAGGTTTATCCATGGCAATAGAAACTTCGTCTTCCAGAAGTTTTTTTGCATTGTCGTAAAGTTTTCTTTCAAGAATTGGAAGCTCTTTGATTTTGCTGCGGTTGTAAAGGCAGCGCACAATTGCCGCGATGTCAGAAATTGTTCCCTTCTTAAGAAGGTCAAGGTTCATCTGGTAGCGGAGTTTCCAGTCTGAAGTAATGGGTTCAAAATCGTCAGAAAGCAAATCCAGAGCCTTCTGAGCTTCTTCTGCAGAAACTATTGGTCGAATTCCAAGTCCTTCAGCCTTATCAACAGGAATCATAACAATCATGTCTGAAGATTCGATGTAAATTTTGTAGTAAGGGATGTCTACGCCTTTAAAATTTTTTGTGAAAATCTCTTTTACAACCCCTACGCCCTGGCTTGGGTATACGACTTTCTGTTCAATTTGAAAATTAGTTTCACTCATATTCAAACATTATACCACAATTTTTTACAAAATTCAATTTGCCTTTTCGTTTTTTCTTTTTTTTGGGCCAGAGCGCTTTTGCTAAGCAAAAGCTCATTTTTCCAACGGGCCTTTCAGGGCTACCCTCACGGTCGGCAGTCGTCGCCATTCCGGCTCCTCCTGCGGCTCTGGTGGCTTTTAGCCTCATTCTTCGGCTCAAAGCCACCAGCCCCCTTTCACGCCCGGGCCTGAACTCTTCTTGAAACAGATATTCCATCTCCCCATTTATTAAAGCAAACGCATTATTAATAAGTTTTACAAATAAAAAGCGCTTTGGTCGGCATTGCCACGGTCCAAAAAACGCGCATTAATGCGCTAGACGCTGTTTGTGGCTATGGAACTATTATATGCCGCTTTCGCGGCAACCACAAACAGAGTCT
>JAILKG010000222.1 GCA_024693915.1 Treponema sp. | reverse complement strand
TCATATATCCTTTATTCTTTAAAACTACAGATAATTTACGAAAAAAAAGGGGAGGCATTTTAATAAAGAATGATTCTTTTGAAGCTTCCTTATAAAATCTTATAAAACGTTTAGCAATAAGACCGTCATAGGTATTAATTAGATTAATTTTTGATCTGACTTGCACTAACGTTTTTTTATTATCCATTCCGTTAATCACATAAACACGGACAAAACGAGAATAATAGAAAAACATTAAAGTACAACAATTATCATCGTACTCAATTGCATTACCGAGATAATTTATTTCTTTTCCATAAGTGTATAACCTTACAAATTCTGTATTTAATTTATTTATAACCATATTTATTGAAAATAAAGTTTGTTTCACAAACATTTAAAAAACTTGACACATTTATAATCTCATAATATTATATAAATGTCTACCGCAAAAAGATAGACCAAAGGAGAAAAAAAGAAATGGAAACAAAAAGCAGATTTTATGACCTGCAAAAAAAGAAAATGCCTGTACTTGACGTAAATAATTTACCAAAGAACAAACAGGAAATCGTTACTTTTACTAATAAATTCGGTCATAAAAAAATTACAGCAATTTTAAACTGGGAAAATGGATTTTTAACTTCTGAAGAAGGAATCCCTGCAGTCCAGATGGAAGACTTTCATACAGAGTATTGGGAAAATGGAGTTATCTCAAATACTCGTTTAGATGGAAATGGAAACATGATGCCAGCTGTAATTAGTGATTACGGTACACATCTTGAATACTGGATCAACGGAAAACGAATCAAATGATTTTTACTCCGTTTATACGGATAAAAATAACCTTATACGTACAGATTGAATAATCTGTACAAAATTATAATCAAGGAGTGCTGTTATGGCAGAAGAAAAGAAAACAGATTCAGAAGTAGGCGAGAACAAAAAAATCATTAAAAATTTTTTTGAAAATCTCGAAAACGGCGTAAGTGTAGTTCAGCTTCAGTGTAAGGAGCCTCACTACATGAAAAATTTCCTTACTGGAAAAGTTCCACAAGGAAATAACCAGCTTGCTCTTTTGCAGGGAGCATACAACAATGATGTTAAAGGTACATTATTTGTAACAAGAGGCCAGATGGATTCTTTTAAGGATGAAAAAGGAATTAACAATCCTTTATTCTCCAAAAAAGGAAGTCACAGTATTGGTACAATGACCCTGAAAAAAGATGCTGAACAGCTTGAAAAAGACAAGGCCCGCGGTGACAACACAGAATACAATTTTGCTTTCTGTTTTGCAGCAGAAGACGTTGTTTATACCAGAAAAGAAACCGTAAAGGATGATAATGGTAAAGACAAATTGTATGAAGATAATGTTTTCTCCAAAGACCAGGTTTATGAAAAGGACAGAGAACCTTATATGCAGGATGGAAAAGTTGTTTTCACTCCTAAAAAAGGTGAACCAGTCCTTCTGCATCTTAAAGGTACAAAAATGTACAGTGACCCAATTGCTACAGACAAAGCACTTGTACCTTCAAAAATCAATCACCTTCCTGCATTAAATGATGGAGAACTTTATGCACTTCCAAAAGTAAAAGATTCAAATAATCCGTATGAAGTTCTACAGGCTGGAATGGCAAAATTTTTCCGTGGTGTTTACAATGGAAATGGAGAAGGCTGGCGACCTTCAAGCTCTGAAATTAAAAGCTTGAAACAGTTCTCTCTCGAACATCCAAAACTTTTCTATAGTGCAATAAGTCAGGCTGATACCTATGGAAGAGGAAACACTAAAGAATGTGCTGAAATGGAAAAAAATATCGCCGCAGCAAGAGCTAAAAACGAAAACAAACAGCAGAACAGTAATACAGAAAATAACGACAACAAAAAGTCTGCAAAAAAAGGCCGCTCTTAATCTTGCTTTAAAATGCTTTTAAATCTAAGGCGGGTAGATAACTACCCGCCATTCTTCCATTTTTTACAGGACTTTCTATGAACAGTTATAATTCAATTTCTGCAAATAATCTTTGTAATTTTATCTATAAAACTCCAAATACAGACAATATTAATAATTGTGCATTAATTATTGATGCTCTTAATAAGAATAATTATCCTCTGAAAGATTTTTATATTGTTACTGATACAAAATCAAATATATCTATTATAAAAAAATTAAATAAAACAGAACATTTTGCAAAATATGAAGACATATCACCTGCTGTCTTTTTAGAAGATCTTTATAATAATTGTAAAGACCTTCTTATTCAAAACGGACATAAAAACATAGCTGAAGATTTACAATATGCAGCTGATGAAAAATTTATAGAACAGGAAGAACTTGAAAACAATATTAGACAAAAGGATATTACTTATAATTCTCTTTTTGAAGATAAAAATATAAATAATAATTCTTATAATATTAATTGGAATAATTTATCAACTTTTGAAAAAGCTGCCATAGCCTGTGAATATAATATTGAACATAATTATTGTGATATTTCAAAAGTTATTGAATTATGGAATAAAAATCCTGAAACTGCTAATACAAAATTTAATTTTGATACTCTTGAAAATACAAGAAAAAATGTTAAGAAAATTATTGCTCCTTTTTATAAAGCTTTTGAAACTCATTATAACATTGAATTAAATCCTCCAAAATATTATATGGAATCAATGTTTATAAATGATGAACATGAAACAAATAAACTGGATAAAATCTTAAAAGAAACAAGATATAGTGATGATCTTGAAGCTTTAAAACAATTAAGTGAAAAAATAAATAAGCATAGACCAAATCATTTACTAAGCGAAATCAGAACATATAATACAGAACATACCATTTTATATGAGAAAACTTTTAATAGAACAATTGATTATCAGAATAAAGTTTATAATGGAAAAGTAGACGCAGCTGAATTTACTAAAATTTACAATAGCGAAAAAACTATCAATTCACAAACATTAAAAGAAAACAG
>JAILKG010000192.1 GCA_024693915.1 Treponema sp. | reverse complement strand
CAATTTACAATCAGATTTCTGTCAAAATCAGGAATATCTTCTACAGTATCGTGAACAACAGAGGCTTTAAGCAAAACAGAATCAATATAGCCATAGTCAATCAGGATTGCCAGGGTTATGTAACTGACCCTAAATTTATTGAACGCTACTGCGACGAAACTGAATATTTCCTTTTGCCAATGGCTCTTGAAATTGATTACAACATGTACAGTGAGCTGATTGAGCTTATAATGACCCGACGCCGCTATCTTGAGGACGGGGGATATTTCTGTTCCACAAAAAAAGACAGCCAGTCTGAAAAGAATGCAGCCCAGAAAAATCTTTCTGAGGCTGGTAATAATCCGGCGGATGGAGCGGACTCTGTGGATAATGTGGTTTATCCGGGCAGTGCGGATAGTGCGGTTAGTCCGGGCAGTTCGGTTAGTCCGGGCAGTGGTGACAAAATTAAATGAAAGTAAATTATCATACTCATTCCAGATATTGCAGGCACGCTCAGGGCCAAGTGCGGGATTTTGCAGAGACTGCATTTAAGTCCGGACTTGATGTGCTTGGCTTTTCTGACCACGCTCCTTTTCCCATTCCTCTTTTTGGCGGAGGAGATGCTGGAAGCCTTCGCTATGGAAACGGCATGGATTTTGATGAGCTTGATTCCTATCTGGGGGATGTAGAGAAAGAAAGAAATCGTTATGCCGGAAAAATGAAGATTTTTTCTTCCCTTGAGATTGAATATCTGGACGAATTTGACAAAGTCAATTTTCCTGGACGGGAAAATTGCAAGTCTTCCTGTGAACTTTCAACTGCCAGCGAGGGGGTAGGGGAATCTTCCTATTACCAGTGGCTTTTAAAAGAGAAAAAACTGGATTACCTTCTCCTTGGTGCCCATTTTTACAGGGATAGAGAAGGAAACTTTCAAAATATATACAATATTGAAAAAGCAGAAAATGTTATTGATTATGCAGAGGCCTGTAAGAGGGCTCTTTTAAGCGGTTATTTTAAGATTATTGCTCATCCGGATATTTTTGCCATGAGGGATTTTTCAGGTGATGAAAGGTGCCAGGAATTTTATCAGAAAGCCAGTGAGATTATTCTTGAGGCGGCAAAAGTTAGCGGCACCATTCTTGAATACAATGCAAATGGCTTTAGGCGGGGGCTTTTTGATTACGGTTCATGTAAGCGCTACCAGTATCCTTTGAGGGATTTCTGGTTAAAAGTTTCAGATATGGCTCTTCCTGTTCTTGTTGGCTCTGATTGCCATTCCCCAGAACAGGTTTACGATTCTTTTGTTGAAGCTTCATATAAAGAACTTGAAAAATTGGGAATAAAAGCTCTTGAAGAAATATTTTAGATTTTTGGATTGCGAGGCAAAACAGGTTTGTCAAAACTGCTTTTACAAACCCGGTGTGGCAAAATATTTTCATTTGTGTTAATATCTCCCTATGAATTACGGATTTTTTAGGGTTGCCTGTGCTTCCCCTGAGTTAAAGGTTTGCGACTGCCATTTTAATGCAGAAAAAATTATTGATTCTGTCCGCCTTTTAAGCCAAGAAGGCGCTTCTCTTATTGTATTTCCAGAGCTTTCAATAACCGGCTATACCTGTCAGGATCTTTTTTTTCAAAAAAGCCTTCAGCTTTCTGCCCTTGAAAATCTTGAATACATTGCAAAAAAAACTTCCAGCCTTCCGTCTATTTTTGCAGTAGGTCTTCCTTTTTGCATTGACTCTGCCATTTATAATTGTGCAGCTCTTATTCACAGGGGAAAAATCCTTTGCCTGATTCCAAAAACTTTTATTCCAAATTATTCAGAATTTTATGAAAAGCGCCATTTTGCTTCTTCACAAACAGCTGAATCCTTAGGAATTAAGGAAGTTTATATTTCAGAAAAAAATCCTTTCGTTCCTTTTGGAAGGGATATTCTTGTACAATCTATTTCCAACCCGGATTTTACTCTTGCACTTGAACTTTGTGAAGATTTATGGGTTCCCCAGCCACCAAGCGTTCTTGCAGCCTTAAAAGGGGCAAGTGTAATTGCAAATCTTTCCGCCAGTAATGAACTTATAGGAAAGGCGGAATACAGAAAAAATCTCGTAAAAATGCATTCCGCCCGTATTCTTTCGGCTTATCTTTATGCAAGTGCCGGCCATGATGAATCAACTCAGGATCTGGTATTTTCAGGACACAACTTGATTTGTGAAAACGGAAGTATTCTTGAGGAAAGTCCTCTTTTTAGTGGAAAAAGCATAATTGCAGATATTGATCTTGAAAGACTCCTTCAGGAGAGGCGAAAAACAGTGACTTTTTCTGATTGCGCCTCATTGAATCTTGCCAGTGAGCAAAAGGAAAATTTCAGAATTATAAAAATTGATCTGAAAGAAAGGCCTTTCCAGAATTCTGAATTAAAGAGACTTGTTCCCCCTCAGCCTTTTGTTCCTGAAGGAAAGGCGGAAAGAAGCCGGAGATGTGCTTCGGTAATTCAGCTTCAGGCAGAAGGACTTGCAAAACGTCTGAGACACATAAACTGTAAGTCGGCCGTTATCGGTTTGAGCGGTGGTCTGGACTCAACTCTGGCACTGCTGGTTACGGCAAAAGCCTTTGATTTGTGCGGTTTTGACCGTAAAGGAATCTTAGCGGTGACTATGCCGTGTTTTGGTACTACCGACAGAACCTACAACAATGCCTGTGCTCTTGCCCGGGAAGTGGGCGCTGAACTGAAGGAGGTAAGGATTGCAGAAAGCGTCCGCCTTCATTTTAAGGATATCAGTCAGGACGAAAATGTTCACGACGTAACCTACGAGAACTGCCAGGCCAGGGAAAGAACCCAGGTTCTGATGGATTTAGCAAACAAAACCAACGGAATTGTAATTGGTACGGGAGATTTAAGCGAGCTTGCCCTTGGCTGGTGTACTTACAACGGAGATCAGATGAGCATGTACGGCGTAAACTCTTCCATTCCAAAAACTCTTGTTCGACACCTTGTAGACTGGTTTGCCGATGAGGCGGAAAGTTCTTACGATGAGGGAAATTGTTCCTTCGGCACAGAAAATAAGTCTTCCGGGTCGGAAGATGATACTGAAACTTCGTCAAAAAGTCCGCTTTCGGCAGTGCTCCGTGATATCCTTGACACTCCTGTCAGCCCGGAGCTTTTGCCACCGGAAAATGGAAAAATAAGTCAGAAAACAGAAGACCTTGTGGGACCTTACGAATTACACGATTTTTATCTCTACTATCTTTTGAGATTTGCTTTTTCTCCGGAAAAAATCTTATTCCTGTCTGACCAGGCAAAACTTCCTTATTCCAGAGATTTTAAGATAAAATGGCTCAGAACCTTCTACAGGCGTTTTTTTAACCAGCAGTTTAAAAGGAGCTGTATGCCTGATGGTGCAAAGGTGGGTACTGTAAACCTTTCTCCAAGGGGAGACTGGAGAATGCCAAGCGATGCAAGTGCGGCTTTGTGGCTGGAAGAGATAGACAGACTGAAATAGGAAAAGAAATGCTTTCATATTTACACAGTTTTCATGCAGGAAATCATGCGGATATTTTAAAACATATCACTCTTTTGTATACTCTTGAATATTTTAATAAAAAGCCAAAGCCTTACACGATTTTTGATACCCATTCTGGACGGGGACTCTATGATTTACAGGGAGAGGCTGCCCTTAAAACCGGAGAAGCTGCAAACGGAATCTGTAAGCTTCTTGAGATTGCAGCTTCTTTGGAAAAAAGTGGAAAATGCTGTGTAGAGGCCGAGAACGGGCTGTTTGCTGTGAAAGATGGTTTAGTTGCGGAGGAAACAGTTCAGGGGGCTTCGGAAGATGGTTTAGGCGCCTCCTCCAGGGAAGAAGCTTTGGAAGAACTAAAAGCCTATCTTTCTTTTGTAAAAGAAATGCTAAAAAAAGGATTTTATCCCGGAAGTCCTGCTTTTGAACGTTCCTTTTTATCAGAAGGAAGCGTACTTTTTCTAACGGAACTTCATAAAAAAGAGTATGCTTCTTTGTCTGAAAATATTGCAGAACTTGAAAACTTTTTTAATGTGAATAAAAGGGTAAGTATAAAAATTCAAAATGAAGACGCTTTTTCTTTTTTAAAAGCTTCACTTCCTCCTGCAATAAAAAGGGGCTTTGTTCTCTGCGACCCAAGCTACGAAGAAAAATTAGATTATGTAAATACTTCTGAGGCAATGCAATATCTCCATAAAAAATGGAGCGGGGCCTCCATCCTTTTATGGTACCCCCTTCTTTCCAACAGGGAAGAAGAAATTGAAAATATGAAGCAGGCTCTTCTTTCTTCTGTTAAGATGAGGGATTGCCACACGGAAGTTCTGGACGCCTGCCTTTTAGTTGATACAAAAGACAGTCATATAGAAACTTCTCTAGATGAAGCAATCGGAAATCCTAAGCCACGACTTTATGGAAGCGGTATGCTTGTGGTAAATCCATGCTGGGGTCTTGACCTGCATCTTAAAAAAACACTTCCATTTCTTTCTGAGCTTTTAGGCCGGGATAATAATGGAACTTATTCTGTAGAAATGCTTTAATTTTTTCGTTATATAAATAGCCTTAATTTCGAGTTTGCTGAAATAAATTTAAAATTGGCGGAAGGGAACGAATCGTGGGGCAAAAATGCTCTGCTTGTGGATGACGCGAAGCGGCATTTAATGGTTCCCTTGCCACAAGCAGCGCATAGCGCAG
>JAILKG010000152.1 GCA_024693915.1 Treponema sp. | reverse complement strand
GATATCACCAAATCATTTTACAATAGATTATTAATGAAGGTATGTAAATGAAAAGAATCTTTATTTTGTTTTTAATGGCAATAACAACCATTCTTTATGCTGAAGAAAAAAAATGCTATGTCGGGGACGAAATAGAATTTTCACTTATTCAATATGGTTATCCCCATGAATATGAATTTCTTGGAATATATCCAAATGGAAATTCTTATATTTTAGAAGTTGCGTATTATACAGCAGAAAAAACTCATGAGTATATTTTGAAGACTTACAAAATATCTGCATCAAAAAACGCTGTGTTTTACACAAGAACATATAAAGATTTTGATTATTCTAATCCTGATTATGACAGTATTTATACGTATCAACTTCAAGAATTAACAATAACAGATCTTCAACCAAATTGTATTACTTTTGATATAAAAGATACTGATGAGTTGTTAGTTGAAAAAAGAAACTACAAAAAAGATATTTTTGAGTCTGATGTTATAAAAATGAAATAATCAGAGCTTGTAATCAGCTTCCAAACTCTCTCCGGTTTAGTATGGGTCAGTCCCTCGCTTCCGGGGAGAGCCTCTTGCTCTAAGTTCTCCATTCATCCCGCAACACAAGCCCTAGCCACATCCTCTGTCCGTTGCTCGCCATACGCTTAAAGCCTTTTTCCTGCATCCTGAGTGCCAGCCATTTCTGAGTCATAATCTTTTCATTATTCTTTGCACACCATTTAATATAGGTCTCATATAAAAGTTTAGTATGCAGCCGCCATTTCATAGAAGCGTCAATTTCAAAACAGTCAGTCACAAAAGTACCGACAGAATCCATATCCATCTTGTATTCTTCATTCGCATTTTTTACAGCTTCCGGCTCATCGCTCAAACCTTCCTTGCGCCACATCGCGTAACCTGCAATCAGCCAGTTTAAGATTCCTGAATTCTCCGCAATCAATTTTTCAGTCAGCTTCTTATCACGTTGCTCCGGTGGAATAGTAACAGTAAAAGGAATCATTTTAATACGTCGCCAGATACCATTATCAGCACCACGGATTTTCGGTTTATGATTAGTCGCAATAAAAATCTTAAAAGTCGGCTTAAAAGAAAAATATTCACCGTACAAAAATCTTGCCGTCAGTTCGTCTTCGCCGGTAATCAGCTTAATCAAACTTTCACTAAGCGGCTTTCCTTGTTCAACTTCGCTCGTAGTAACAAGTCGCAATCCCTTAAGACGTGCCAAATCATTACTCATCTCACTGTTCTTTTTTGAGAAAGTTTCAATCATAGTCGTGCCCGCATAATCTCCAAACAGATACTGCAGCACATTCAGGAAAGTTGATTTTCCGTTTGCGCCAGTTCCCCACAAAATAAAAAGACACTGTTCGCTCACATCGCCGCTCAAAGCATAGCCCATAGCTTTTTGAACAAAGCGAATCAGCGACAGATCATTATCAAAAATCTGTAGAAGGAACATTTTCCACGTCGGACAGTCTGCATTCTTTTCATAGATAAAGCGGCTTTTCTTTGTAATCAGATTTTTATAATTCGGCTCTTTGCCTTTTCCGGTTTTCAGATTCAGCGTGATGCCTTCAACATTAAAAAGATAGTTGTCAGTATCAAGCTCAAAATCTTCAACCTTGATTTCTTCGCTCATTTTCAAAAGACCTTCCAAAGCCTGAAGCCTCCGGAAAGATTCACTCTTAATCAAATGCTTTTCAAAATCCGGCCGCAGCTGTGGATCCGAAATATATCGAATGGTCCTGTACATCTGGTGAATAAATTTTTTGATTCTCTCGCCAACACGGCCACGAGTATCCACATCCCAATTGGTTCCATTCCATACCAGAAACTTATTCCAGGTAATGCAGTAACGAATAATGTCCTGGTAAGCTTTCAGAAAATAATCACAGTTAGTGATATCCGTAAACTGCATCTGACCTTTGACATACTTATTTGTCTTAAGGGCTCGGCCTAGTTCTTCAATGGCCATTCTTTCTTTTTCTGTGTAATCTATTTTATCCATCAATTAATCCTTTTTCTTTTAATAATCTGTACATCAATATGAG
>JAILKG010000128.1 GCA_024693915.1 Treponema sp. | reverse complement strand
ACAACAGCATGTTCACCATCTGTAAGAACCAGAGTTGAGTTATACTCGTTGTATGGATAAACAGTTCGTGCGTTTTCTCCTTCGCCGATTACCTGAGAAATTCCAGTATAAGTATTTCCCATTACCATAGAGGAAGCCGGTTCTGAATCAACCTTGATATTAACGGTAGAAATGCCTGCGAAGGAATCAAAAATTCTTGATTCAGATACATTCCACTGATCAGAAATCGGAAGAGTGAAGTTAGGAGCCTTGTCGTTTCTCCATGCACTCATATCAGTAGGAGTCCAGCCAGGTGCCGTTGTGGGAGAAGTATTATCAAAGAGGTATGACCAGGAAACTTCTGTACTCTGGCCGTATTCGTCTTCTGCAACGTAAATTACGTTTCCGCCTTCCGTAACGCCGGAATAATTATCCTTCCAAATCTTAGTTGAAGCATTGTATTCAATTGTGTTTGCGGCAGAATCATTTGACTTAATCCATTTTGAAGCAGGATTTTCTGACCTTACGCCGTTTACAAGTTCGTAGCGGTAAATTGCGTTCAAAGCGTCATCATCTGCTCTTCCCTCAACAGTGAAGGTATCCGGCTGATAACCTGCATTTGTTGTAACCGTGATAGCTGGAGCACCGATATCAAGTCCAACAAAGTATTCGTATTTTGTTTCGTGGTTTGCGGCCTCATCTGTAATATCAAGAACGGAAAGACGAATCTTGTACTTTCCTTCAGCAAGGGCAGTTCCTCCATCCTTCAAATCTGCTGAGAGGGTGAAGGTTGTTCCAAGACTTACAACGCTGGAAGAAGGAATAGAAGTGTCCGGATTTCCTTTGAGAAGGAGCTCCCTGAAGCTTTCGGTAACAGTTCCATCCGCATTTACAGGAGCATATTCAATTCTGATGCTTCTGATTCCGTCATCATCGGTAATCAGACCCAGCATCTTATTGTTTGAAGTCTGATTAAAGAGGTTGTGACCGCTTTCCATAGAAACGTCGCTGAAAGAAGCGATTTCTACGTTTGTATTGGAAAGTTCTACAATCGGCTTATCTGTGCTTTCATCAAGGTAAACTTCCGCAGAAGCCTTTCCGGTTCTTCCGGCCCGGTCATAAGAAGTAAGCTCGATTATGTAAGTTGTCTTATCTGTTAGTTTTACGTTTGTGCTGGTTCCAGGAAGAGTATAACCGTTTTCCTCAGTGAATTTTGTGATAGGAACCAGTTTTGTAAAGTTTGTCGGGCTTGAAGTATCTTCGTTGTAGATTATTTCAGACTCTGTTTCAGAAAGCTTCTTAGAAATTGTAAGGTGAGATTTTGAAACCTTGTCGTCATCGGTTACAGTAGCCTTAATGGTTACAGTTCCGTTTACGTTATTATCCCTGTCATTTGCACTTACAAGAGGAGTCAAATTGAAGCTTGGAGTTGGATTTACCTTATCGCAGTAAATATTGAAGGATTTCAAGGTCTGCTGCTCGGCTTTATCAACTGCAATAATTGAGAGGGTGTCCTGTCCCTCAGCCGGCTCTGATACCGTATATGTGAAGGTGTAAGTTCCGTCATCGTTACGGGTGAGTATCTGGGAATCAGAAGTAACATCAACGCCGTTTATAGTAAGAGACTTAAGATATGTTTCAACAAGTTTTCCTGAGAGGGTGTAGGCGCCCTGAACGTAGTAGGTTCCAGCATCCTCGCTGGCGTCCTTTTCTTCGCTTTTAATTGTTACGTTTTCAAAGACTGGCTTTTCTGCATCAACTACAACCTTTCGACTCTGAATCTTTTCTGAAGTGGAAAGTTTTTCGTAGTTTCCTGCATTGTCCACAGCCCTGAAGAAAACTGTTTTTTCAGATGAACCGGAAGAGCCTGAGCTTTCTGTAAAGTCGATGCTTCCGCTCCAAGAACCGGTTCCTGTGAGGGCTGTCCATTTTTCAGAAGCAACGCCGGTTGGAACATTGTCGCCCTCAAGAACAAGATATTCAACTCTTGAAATAGCATTAATAATATTGTCATCTGCGCTACCCTTTACGCTCAGGCGAGCTGCAGACTGAGGAAGATATGTAGTTTTTGAAGTACCGTCTTCTGCCAAAGGTGGATTTTCAACCGTAACGGACGGAGAAATCTTATCGATAAAGTAAGAATAAACCTGTGTGGTTTCACGACCGTATTTATCTGTTGCGGTATATTCGATGCGGCCAGGATTATTTTCATTTGAAAGATCGATTTCGTCGGTGAAGGAAACTCCTGAAACTACGGCAGAACCTGTTTTGTCACTCAATTTGGAAATCAACTTGAATACGCCGTCTTCTCTTCCCTCAACCGGAATCAATTCTTCTGTAGTAACCTGCTTTTCAACTGTCTGTAAAACGCCTTCAATCTCAACTTCTTCAGAAACAGTGCTGGTTATAATGCGATACATTTTTCGTTCAAACGTCTTGATTTCACCGCTTCCGTCGCTTAAATACCCCGTTACAGTTGCCTTATCGCTTAAGTATGCTTTATCAGCAGAAGTAATGTTGATACTTGGAGCGGCTTCGTCGATTGCAATAACAAAAGAATCGTCGCTTGCTCTTTCAGAGCCTGTTACTTTTCCGTTAGGGCCTTTTTCGCCAACATCAGTAACGATAACCCGAATCTTATAAGAGCCTTCTGCAAGGTTCTGAATTTTCTTAAGGTTGATTTCAATACTTGCTGTAGTTGATTCGATGTCATACTTTGAATCAAACGGCGTATTTGGATATCCCACCCAGGTGTTTCCGTTATCGGTAGAGTAGTAAGCAGTCCAGCTGTAAATGCCGTCATCATCGCTGATGTCTGCCATAATTTTGTTGTTGCTCATAAGTCCGAACATGTTCTTATCAGCACTGATGTCTTCAATTCCTGAAACGGTTTTAGAAGCGTTTCTCGGTGTAAAGAGCGGTTTGTCGGTTCGCTGGTCAATGGTAACGGTTGTTTCAGCGGCGTCGCCCTGATTTCCGGCTGCGTCAAAAGGAACTGCCTGAATGAGCATCTTAGTTCCGTCTGAAATATCCTTTAACAGGTCTGAGAGAGTGTCGATTTCAAAGGTGAAGGACATGGAGCCGCCAACCTCCGAGGTTACAATCGGAGTTTCTGAAGGCTTTCCTGTGTCATCAAGAATAAAGGCTGAAAGAACGGATTTTTCAAGCTGGTAGTTATCGTCAAGAGTTCCCTTAACCTGGATTTTTCCGTTTATGTAGGTTACTTCCGGCTCCAGATCTGAGTAAGGAAGAACTGCATCTTCTGAGTAGATTACGGTCGGCGTAATTCCAGAAATCGTTGCAGTCGGCTTTTTATTATCAACATGAACAAGGCTTGTAACTGTCTGAGAAGGATTGTCGTCACCAACATCCGCATAGAAGCTGAAGGTGTAGAGGTAAAGTCCGCTGGTGAGGTCAAGCTGCAGGTTCGAAGCCTTTGTCTGAAGTTCCTGGAACAAATCGCTGTTTCCGTCAAAAGCAATAGACCAGTTGTATAGGTTGTCAGCTTCGTCTCCGGAACTAGTTGTGATTGAAGAAGAATCCAGCTGTCTTTTTTCTGTAACGACGGTCTTTCCTTCCGCACCTTTTTCTGCTTTTTCGTCTTTTACAGAAACTGTATAGAAGATTTTAATGTCAGAAAGTTCTGCGTCGGTCTTTAAAGTTCCCGAATAGCTGAAAACCGGTGCTGTAATTTCTGTCTTGAAATCAGGAATTGCCTGAACTGCGTTGTTTTCGGTGCCACCGGTTATTTCAAGAATTGGAGAAGAGCCGCTCTTGAAAAGGAATTCATAGAAAACGTCGTCCTCAGGAATAATGTCGTTATCTTCAAGGTCGCCGCCTTCTACACGGACAACATAAGATTTTCCGGTGCTGTAAGTTTTTCCGTCAGCCGCAGTTCCGGAAGCAGAAAGGGTGTACTGGTAAGAGGTATCAAAGTCTGCAATAACCGTTGCTTTTCTTGCGTCGGAAAGCAGTGTTCCCAGAGCCTTTTCGTTTTCGTCTTCGCTCTTTAAAAGAGTCTGAATATTATTGTAAGATTCCAGAAGAACGATTTCATTTGCTTTTCGTTCGTCCCCTGTATATTTCGTTTTTCCGTTTTCAGTTAAATCAAGAACGATTCGGATTGTGTCGGTATCAAGTTCGGTCTGGTCTCGTCCCTGCTTAACAACTACAGAAAATTTTGTATTCTTGGTGATTATATTTTTCTCACTTGGATCAAAGCCCGCTACCTCGTAAGTCGGATTGTTTTCCGGGTTCATGGAGAAAACAGAGGCTGAAAGAGAGAATTCCGTTGTGGAGATACAGTTTTCTGCCAGGTAATTTTTTACGGTTTCCTTTTTTACGTCAGCGGTGTCTGTGAAGGTTCCGTTAAAAATGGAAATCAAATCATTGTTTGTGAGCTGCCAGCCGTTTTTTGCCCTGTCGTTATAAATCTGCTTGTGAATCTGGCTGTCCAGATAATAGCAGGAAGAAAGGTTTCCCTTTGCCTCAGACTTGCAGGTTCCGGCTCCAGGAATGTAGGCTGCACGGTTTGCGCTGGATTTCTTGTCTGATACAGTCTTAGTATCTCCCGGGAATTCAGAAGCTTCGTCGGAAACTTCTATTAAACAGAAAGCTTCCTGAGTTCCGCCTTTTTCAGCGTCGTAGAAGGCGTCGTAAACTGCCTTAAGAGTTTTTTCTTCCTCAGTAAGGCCTTTGTCTGAATCAAAATAGCGTCCGACGATAATTTCAAGACCGCTTTTTGAGAGGGAGGTAAATTCCTGGGTTTCCCCGATTTTTCTGAATGAAGGAGTTTCTTCAGTTCCTTCATTTACGTATGCCGTAAAATAAAGTGCTGAAATTTCGTTCTGGTCGGCAATGTCTCCGGTAACCTTTATGGTTCGTCCGTAAGGCTGTTCCAGCTTTGGTTTTTTGATTACAACAATCGGTGCGGTATTATCAATTTTGTATACGCGGGAAAGCTCCGTGGTTCGTCCTGAGGAGTCGGTGGCAATGGTTTCAAAGGTGTATTCACCGTCAGGGAAGTCGAAATTTCCGTTTTCGTCCTTGCGGTTTACTTTGCAGGACCAGGTTTTTGCCTTTGAATCCAAATCCGCGGTGTAGGCCTTAACCATAGAATTGTCCTTTACGGATTTTACAAAGATTTCTACCTTCTTAATATAGGTTTCGTCCTTTGCAACACCGCTCATCATGAAGGTATTGCGGATTACAACACCGTCATTGGCAGGATATTCCAGCGTCAGGGTTGGAGGATAGGTATCAACGGAGGCACCAAGTCCAACTTCACAAGAGAATAAAAATAATGTAAAAGCGCTAAAAAGAGCGCCAAGTGTAAGTTTTCGCAATGTATTCATACTGACCTCTACATTCCGCCGCCGATGAAAGCGACTTTTATCCAATAGTAAACACCTATACCAATTTAAAATACATTTTTCGATTATAAAATTTCCACAATAGTTTTACACCTTTTTTAAATAAAATGCAAACTTTTTAAATTTTTGTTATAACTTTGAGAAATAATATTAACTTGAGACTGACAAAGCCTTTGAAACATGCAAAGTTTTAAGGGGCTTTCTGTATGATAAGTTACGACGAAAACCTTGAAAGGAAGGCTTTGGTGCGGTCGTTCTGGGGATTTGAGATTACGGATTCCGGCTTTCCTTCTTCTACGATGACGCCACCGTCCATGAAGAAAATATAATCGCTGGTATCCCTTGCAAAGGCCATTTCGTGAGTTACGATTACCATTGACATTTTTGTAGAGGCAAGGTCACGGATTACGGCAAGGATTTCGCCTGTAAGCTCAGGATCGAGAGCGCTGGTTGGTTCATCAAAGAAGAGAACTTCCGGATTTAAGGCAAGAGCCCGGGCAATGCTTACCCGCTGCTGCTGTCCGCCGGAAAGCTGACAGGGATAAAAATCAGCGCGTTCGGAAAGGTTCATTCTTGCAAGGAGTTTTTTTGCCGTTTCGTAGGCTTCTTCCTTTGATTTTTTAAGAACATGAATCTGAGCGTCAGCAACGTTCTGGAGCACGCTCATGTGAGGGAAAAGGTTGAAATTCTGGAAGACAAGTCCTGTTTTAAGGGCGATTTCCCGGGCTTCCTGTTTTGAACAGTAAATGCCATCTTTTACAAGATTTTTATGACAGATTTCGATAGTTCCGTCCGTTACAGTTTCAAGCTGGCTTAAACAGCGTAGGACAGTGGATTTTCCGCTTCCGGAAGGTCCGATAATTCCAAGAACCTTTCCCTTGTGGAGGGAAAAATCAATTCCCTTAATTATTTCGTTTCCGTCAAATGATTTTCTTAATCTTGTTACCTTGATGATTTCTTCCATAATTTTTCCCTAAAACCGTTTCTTTCTTCTATTTAATTGTAATAAGAGAGCCGTTTTTCAAGACGGGCAAAACCGATTGTAACAAGCCAGTTCATCAGGAAGTAGAAAACACCTGCAATGAAAAGAGGGGTA
>JAILKG010000109.1 GCA_024693915.1 Treponema sp. | reverse complement strand
CTTTCTGGGCGCAAAGTACCCCCAGAGCTATTGGAAGATCAAAACCAGCTCCTTCTTTTTTTAAATCTGCTGGGGAAAGGCTTATGAGCACTCTTTCCAGTGGGAAATCCAGGCAGGAATTTCTGATGGCTGCCTGCATTCTTTCCCTGGATTCCTTGACCGTTCCGTCTGCAAGTCCAACCACATCAACAGCCGGAATTCCCCTTCTTAAATCTACTTCCACTGAAACCAGTGACCCCTCGTAACCAAATGGTGAAAATGAAAATATCCGCATATTGCCTCCTGTGCTTTTAACTTTATATACTGTTTACTGTCTATCTAATTAATTGTGGTGGCTTGCTGGAAAATCCCATTAATAAATATAAAAATCTGTTATATTTACATTTTTATAAAATTTATGTCTTTCTCATGTTAAAATTAAAGGATGAGGAGAAAACTGTGAAAAGAAAAAAGTGGTACGAAACAATAGATTTTTTTAAACTTACAGGTTTAACTCTATTATGGGTTTCTGCCTGGCTTTTTATGGTTCCTCATCAGGTGGATATCCAGTCTCCCTTTTTTGATAATATCTGGGGTGCTTTTCTAAAAGTTTTTGGAGTCTCTAAAGCTGAAACCAGCAGTGCCCAGCAGCTTCCCGATTTAATGAGTGCTCTTGCAGCTCTTTTTATTATGATTATTCTTCAGCTGCGTGGAATTTTTTCACTTACAGCTGCTACTTACGATTTTTCTTCAGGCTCTTCAGAAAATAAAGGCTCTACTGCAGTTATTGTTATTTTGAATATTATTTCTGTACTGGTTCACACACTCTTTTTTACAATGCTGATAAAAATATTTTTGTTTCCGGATACAGGAGCCACAGCAAGTATTTACGAAAGTATGAAGCTGAATTTTGGAATAACGATTTTTACTGTCTGCATGGTTACAGGTATGCTTTTTGCAGTACCAAGCCTTTCCCGTCTTTTTATGGTCCTTTTGTTCGCAGTTGGAATTTTTAAGAATATCTCTGTTATAAGTTCCATCATGGGACTTACAGGATTTATTGCCGTTCTCTGCGGCGTTCTTGGTTTTTATCTGGAATTTCTTGCAGGCAGTTTTGACAAAAATAAAATGCTTGCTGACCTTGCAGTTCTTTCCGGTCATTATGAAAATCTTTATTCTTCTGCAAGCCTGGAGAGTAAAAAAGTTCGTGAACTTGGAAAAAATGCTGCGGCAGGTCTTGCCCTTGCTTCCGGACAGCCTCTTGTAGCAGCTGCCATAAAAGGAAAGAGTGAAAAAAACAGCAGAAAAAGCAGGAGATTTCAGAAAAATCAGCTGGAAGAGGAAAATCTTTCTAGCCTGGAAAATTCCCTTAGTCAGGATAATGTGAATTCTGGTGAAAGTAAGGGCGAAAATTATGGAAATAATGGGGTTGAAAATAATTTAAGCTCAGAAAATAAAGCTGCTGTAAATAATTCTTTTAAGGAAGAAGGTTGGGGCTTTGAAAATGCAAGGTTAAATGAAGGCGGGGAAGAAAAAAAGTCCTTTTTAAAACATGCTGAATTAATAAATAAGGAAAGTAATTTATGAAAAAAAAAGCTGCAATAATATATACGATTTTTCTTTTTCTTCTTGCCCTTCTTGTTCCTCTTTATGTTATAAAACTTTCAATTGATATAAAAAGCGGCTGGAATGGTCTTACCTGGGGAAAAACGGAAAATCAGGTAAAAGAATGGATTCGTAAAAACAATTCGAATTACAATCTTGCAAAATGTACTCAGAGTCATTATGGAGTTGTCTGCTGGAAACTTTCCTGGAAAAATTCTGTGGATACTCCAATGGAATACATTGAATTTCAGTTTAAAGACGGAAAGCTTTGTGCTGTAATTGAAACACAGAAAGTTCTTTCTGCGGATCCTTTTCCCAGCGGGCAGCTGGGACAGCCTGAAAAGGGGAGCGACATAAAAACTGTTCAGATAAAGGAAAAGGGAATTCGCTATAATCTTACGGAGAGGGCCTTTTATTATGTGCCTGAAGTTCGTTTTAAGGCTACAAAAGAGAGGCTGTGCGTAAGCCGCCTTGTAAAAAATGCCATAAATAAAGAAGATATTCCTGAAGAAGTTTTAGCCTGGCGGGTAACTCGAGCTTATTACACAAGTGCCCGATTTGAAGAAATTCGAAACAGTTACGATGATTTTCCAGGAGCTCATTTTTAATATAGGCCTGCTTCACATTAATACTTATCAGTAATAATTTTTTCTTCCTCTAATGCTTGCTGTCCGGTCACAATGCCTGACCTGTTTGGGAGCAAGGTCGTATCACTGCTTATCCAGCACCGGGTAAGGGAATCTTAAATTGAATTTTAAACTGAATTTTAAACTGCTGAAAAAAGTGCAGGTAAATCTTTAAAAAAAATAAATTTCTTGCCCTCTCATATATGCTGTGATAAAATTTACTTGGTTATATTGTTGAGAGTATTTTCAGATGGAGGAAATGAGCGTATGGAATACAATTTGGAAAACAGGGCAAAATTTGATGTAAAATCATTTATATGTCTTTTGGAATGTTATCTTGCCCCTCCGCTTTTGTTTGGTCCGGTTTCTATGTTCACCGGAGCTTTTAATACTCAGGAATATCTGGCAATTATTTTTAATCCCCTTATTCTTGCCGACATTTTTTTTGCCTTTTTCTGTACACCT
>JAILKG010000098.1 GCA_024693915.1 Treponema sp. | reverse complement strand
GATATCAGCATCGCCAATCCACTTTTCGCAGCAATCTCTGAAATGAGAAAATGATTTTATATAAGTGTCAAAGTCACGGTCGTACATCTGTACTTTTCTATCTGGCAAAGTTATGTATATTCCATGATGCATATGCATGTTGAGTGTAAGAGGCTGACTTTCATCGCCATATTTATCGCGTAAAGGAAGCAGTTTTTTGGCAACTTCGATTGTACGGCGAACCGTTTCCAGATAGGCCTCAGTAACCAAAGAATTGAAGTCTGCAATGTTCAGATTTTCATCTAGATGGATTGTGTAGTAAATATGAGCCTCTTCTGCTGCTTTTATTAAAATATCCGTCTGCTCAAGTTTCTCAAGCTGATATTCAGGGAAGTTCATGTTGAGTTCAATAAACTTAAGTCCCAGCCTGTTGCACAAAGCAATGTTATCTTCCAGGGTTTTATTCTCGATTAAAGTTGGCATTCCAAACTGCATATCATTATTCCTTTATTTAATAAGTGTTGTATCACCTTCCCTTTTCGGAAAGGTCGGCCAGTAAAAAAGGGCTGTCCAGGAAGTTCTTTTAAGTCATTGAACTTCACTTTGGACAGCCCCTTTTTTATGCTCTTTTGAGAGCTTAATCTGTAAATGTAAAATCCGTTTTTTACTTCTGGAAAGTTGCCTTCAAAGCCAAAATGTATGGATATCCTGATTCAGCTGTAAGAAGGAAGTTGTCTGTGAATCTCCAGGAAGCACCAATGATTCCGTTCCAGTCTACGTTTACCGGCCTGTGGTCTTTTACCATTTCCATATCTTCCAGCCAGATTTCAAAGTCGAAACCGATTTTTACACCTGTGTAAACATCAAGGTTTTCAACGTCGAAGTTGAAGTGATATTTAGCAAGTCCACCCATTCTGATCCATGTGAAAAATCTGTTTACGTCATCAGTGTTTTGAACCAAAATATTTGCACCGCCGTATCCACCAAAGCTGAATGGAAGCATATCGTTGATGTGAACCATTTTTTCGTAGCTTGTTTCAATGTATGGAAGATAGAATGCTCCTGGATATGTACTCCAAAGTGGGAATGCCATTGCATCCAAAGCCATACCAACGCCAAAAAGACCATCGCCATCTTTAAGACCTGCACCATACTCTCGCCAGAATCTTTCACCGTCGAATGCAAAAGCAGATGTGCACATAACAAACAAAACCGAAATCGCTGCAAACAATTTCTTCATTTTCATAATTAGACCTCCAATTTACGTCTACTTTTTTTGATATTACAGTTTATTTTTGTTTTTTTAAATAGATTTTCCCAGATTTTCCATAAATTTCAAAGAAATTCCGCTTTATTTCAAGGAATTCCTGAAGACGCTCCAGAAGAGTAAAAAGGTTTGCCCGATCTTCGAATTCGTGTTGTATCGGGGCTGTCTAATAAGTTTAGTGACTGAGGTCATTGAGCCTGTCGCCCGCTTACGCACTGAGCGAAGCGAAGTAATGACCATTTACACTATATCTGGTGTTTGCTTCGCGCCTTCGGACGAGAACCTCAACCACCGCAAACTTTTCTTTTTGGACAGCCCCCGTTTAGCCTTTAGCGTCTGATTATTTTACTTAGCATATTATTTAAATCATCTTTAGTACTAATACGTACTTTTTATTCAACAACTACTTCATCTCTTCTTCGCTTCCCGAAGGTTATTTTGTTTTTTCAAACGCAACATCTCCAGCCAAGCGATGTACAACACCATAAATATCACAACCAGCCCATTTACCTTTGGAAATATTAATAAAAATATCAGAATTGTTCTTCTAAGAACTTTCTAGCCTGCCTGACGATGGGGACAGGTTGAAATTGATGTGAAGACAATTGTAGAATAGTAAATATGTTTGATTCTTCCCTGATTACCTATGCCGTATCTCTTCACTTTTCGCAAAAGATAAATGAAATTGTTATCTCAACCTTACAAGCCATCGCGGATGAAACCGGAAACCGTTTTATGATTGAAAATAAAATTCCGCCGCATATTACAATAGGGGCTTTTCATGCTGCCAGAGAAGGAGAAGGAAAACTGCTGCAGCATGTAGAAAACTTTGCACGAGACCAGAAGGCTGGCACAGTACAGTTCAGTGAGGTCGGCGACTTCAACGGCAAAGTCCTTTTTTTGAAACCGGAAAAGAACATCTTCCTTTCCGACATAAACAAGGAACTACATACACTGCTGCTTCCAGAATTTGAAAAGGCAGAAAACGGCTACTATCTGCCGGATATCTGGTTTCCACACACAACCCTTGCAACAAGATTGAATCAGAGTCAGTTTTCCGCAGCAAAAGAAATCGCTAAGCAAATCACTCTTCCACTGGAAGCCGCTATAGAAGAGCTTGCAGTTTACCAGTGTTCACCATTTTTGGAATTGAAGAAATTCGGACTGAGCAGATAATTATCGCAGAGCTTTATTTACAGCATTCTTTATTATTCCGCTGGAAACTGTTGCTCCGCTGACTGCATCAACTTTTTCATTACTTCAACTCCGCAAGAATTGGCTCGATGTATTTTTTGTCGGAAATGTCGTAGGAATGAGAAATCATCTGGGCCATGTTCTTTTCCGCTTTGCTTGCATCTTTTTTGTTTGCCAGCATTGTTGTAAACATTTTCATCATGAACTTAGAAAAGCCGCTCATTTTTTCGTAATTAAAACCACCAGGACAATAAAATGCTTTTAAGAAATTCCATTCTTCTTCAGTAAAATTTCTGCGCATTGCACCAGGGATGTCTGGACTTTCTGCAGGGCTTCCTCCAACTCCATAAACTATGATTTTTTTGCCCGCAGCAGAAAGGGATGGAAGCTGATTTTTGAACCAGTCCAGATTTTTGATTCCACCAGCCATGAACCAGCCGCCAAAAATAATTGCATCAAAATTAGAAAGTTTGATTTTTTTAGCCTGCTTGAATTCCAGGCATTCTGCCCCACTCGCCTCGCTGATCCATTCTGCGTACCTTTTTGTAAAGCCTGTCTTACTTGTGTAAATTACGATTGTTTTCATTTTGATTCCTCCTGATCTGAATGACCTTCAGCACCGGCAGCACCTCTGGCCACTCCGCCTGTCGCCCCTGTTAGATTTTTTTCCATTCTGGAAATTATTTTAAATACATTTTTGATTTCATCTTCAGAAATGCCCTCATATAAAAGCCTCAAAAAATCCATCTCTTTATTCTGATATTTTTTTGAAAGCCTTTTTTGCTTTTCCGTCAGATAAATCCGCTGCTTGCGTTTATCGTTTTCATCCTGCTTCAGAACAAGGATTTCTTTTTTTACGAGAGCGTTGAGAATCTCTTTTACATTCTGTCTTGAGCAGCCCATAGTTTCGGCAAGGTCATTGGCAGTTGGTGACTCTTTTGAATAGAGATTCATACAAGCCAGAAGAAACCACTGTTTACAGGTTATCTCTTCATAAAAAGAATCCCCCGCTGCCTGCAGTCTGTTCATAAAGGCAAAGAGAAGCCCGAACAATCCAAACTGAGGCGGCATCATACCAAGAATCTGATCGTTTGTTATCTGCATTTATGCAATATATTGCATATTATTACAAATGTCAAATTCAAAAAATTCCAAACAATATCAGTTTTAATTTTTCCAGATGGTTTTGATGATTTGCACTTCTTTCCCCTGATAGTTTCCAAGGCCCTTGTAGACTTTAGTAAATCCGCATTTTTCAAGGACTCGCACAGAGGCGGTATTTTCTGCAAGGCAGATTCCGTAGACTTCTTTTATATTGAGCTTTTGGGCCATGGCAGGAAGAAAGGCTTTTACTGCTTCTGTGGCGTAGCCTTTGCCGGTAAAGTTTTTTGCGATGTGATAGCCGATTTCCCAGGTTTCTTCGTCTTCAAGTTCGAGTTTGCATAGCTGAACATAACCGATATTTTTGCCGCCGTCATTTGTGATTATTGGATAGACGAAAGGGCCGTCTGCGCTCTCGTATCGTGACATTAAAAACTCAATTGCCTCGAGGGCTTCTTCAACAGAGTTATAAACTTCATCCGGGACAAAACGTCTGGTGTCCTCGTCCTGAGAATTTTCATAGACGGTCTGGGCCATGTCTGGAGTGAAGTTTGTGATTGTAATACGTGGGGTTTTTATTTGCATGCTAAAATCTTCCTGTTACTTCAACTCAAAATCCGTTCGGATATTCATCACAACATCAACTTCATTCAGGATTTTGGTTGTATCACCTTCCGTTTTCGGAAGGTTGGCCAGTAACTCTACTTTATTATAGTGTCACAATATCTTTTGCACCTACAAGTTTTTCCTGACATAGCAGACAATTTTCAAATTGTTTTTCCGTCAAAATCAGCTCTTACTTCATCCCCAGACCGCACATAACTCAACTGGTCGCCCATGATTTCTTTCATCTGAGTGTAAACCGGAAGGCCCGTGCAGTGACAGGTTGCAAAGTGAGCTTTATAGTTTTTGAGGCGGTTTGCAATTTCTGTAACTTCGGCAGTGTCAGCCTGGGAGAAATCAGTGCGCTTCATAAGATGAAAGCCACCGATTACTAGGTCCGGGAGCATTGCGCTTCCGAACTTGCGCTCCAAAGTCTCCATCACATTTAAAATACCGTTGTGAGCACAGCCACAAAAAAGAATTTTCTTCCCGCCAGCTGTCAAAAGAAGATTCTGTTCGTGACGAAATTCGTCCTGAACATACAGACCGTCGCAAAGTTCCCGGAGGCGCTTGTTTGTTGAAGGCAGCGGCCAGGCTCGCTTTTCAACAGTAAAAAGCTGAAGCTGGTCATCAAGCTTTGTGTCACCCTTCAGAAGCTGAAGCTGAGGCAGTGAAAAAATCTTTTTATCAATTCCGATATAGCGGTAGCCCTTCTCTTCTCCGTCGAAAGCATAATATTCACCGCCTGCATTGTGCTGCATATAAATCTTAGCCCGTGGATTAATTTCCACAAAAGGCAGGATTCCACCCGAATGGTCATAATGCCCGTGACTCAAAATCACGGTATCAACGGCAGCCAGATTCACTCCAAGCTTCCGGGCATTGCACAAAACAAGCTCGCTTGGGCTTGTATCAAATAATAACCTATGGCTTTGGGTTTCAATATAAAAGGAAAGCCCGTGAGCCGCCTCGCAGCCGCTATCACCCACTTCATTTTCTACAAGATTTATGATTCGCATTTTTTTCCTTTCTATAAACTATCTTTTATCTTTTCATCTGTTTTTCCTGGCTTTCTTTTCCGGAAGTTCAGCATACATCCCATCCAGAAGTTCCTGAATCAGGGCCTTATCATCAAAACTATCAAATACATGCATCAAAGTCTTTGATTCTTCATAGGGATAACGCAGTTCGGAATCTGCAAGCAGCCTGTCCGATGTGGGAGTTCTCTTCAAAAACAGCTCATCACCGCAAACATCACCTATCAGCTTTCCCTTAAAATATACAAGGTATCCGCCCATCATAGATTTTATGACAATATCGCCTGCTTCAGAAAAACAGTCGCGTACATATTCATTAAATTCATTCATATTGATTATCCCCAGAAAGCACCGCTCTGAACTTCAGCTACAAATCGGAAAACACTTTCTATAAATGACATATTTTTTCCTTTTCTGTATTATAGCAGAGATTATGCTTCAGAACACTGATTTTATCTTTATTTCGTGCGAACATAGTAAATGCTCACCCTAAAAATCTATTCCAAAATATGACCTATATGTCTTTTTTCAAAGAACATATCTCGATTTGTAAGCACGATGATAACTGCCGCAACAAAAACCATTAAGGTCTCGATACATTTTGTGTTCTGAGTCATGGCAACCTTTTCCTGGGCGAAATTTACGAAAAGGTGAAAGAGAATACTTGCCAGCATGCTTCTGTTATTCTTTACATAAACCCAGGTTGTTACAAAACCCATTGGAACTACAGAAACAAAAAAGTTAATCATATACCAATTGCTCATATGGCGGATTTCATAATGATATGTTCCCGGAATCCAGAAAAGCGGTAAATGCCACAAAGCCCAGACAAAGCCAAAGATTATAGATTCCTTAAACCAGGAATGATATTGAGCAATTGAGTCTTCACCATATCCACGCCAACCAACCTCTTCCAGAATAGCTGCAAGTGTAATAGTAGCCATTGCCCCAAAGATGCCCGGACCATCAAAGGTAAAGCCTTTTATAAGAGAGAATTGCTCTTTTGATTCACCAAATAAAAGTGAAAGCAGAATAGAAGCAACAATTACTACAGCCATAATCAAATAACCGCCTAAGATGTAAAGAGGTTTGAGCTTCCAAAAATTAAATATTTTTCGTTTGAAATCTTTTTTAAGGGCCTGACTTTTTGAAGTAAAAACTGTAATGATTGCAATACAAGCAGGACTTATAAGGCCAAAAATCATACCCAGGGTACAAGTAAGCCCTTCATTAAAAAGAATGGCAAAAAGCCAGAATGCCCAGGTTGCAATAAAGACCTGGAGGTAAAAGCGTTTTGGTTTATATGTATACATGAAAAATCTCCTAAATAACTTGTGCCTCGGCCTTCCAACCGTTGAGTTCTACTATCAAATCTACAGGTTCTGCAGGGTCATTTTTTTCTCTCTTACCTGCCAGGACCTTTCCGTTTGCATCTACAAAACGGGTAAAACGTCCTGCATTTTTAAGATAGTAATTCTGCCCTTCTGCAAACTTTACTTTTGAAACCGCATGGAAATGATTCAAATCGATTTTTCCACGGACTTGATTAACTTCAATTTTAAGATTTGAATTTGTATTGAGCTCCAGATGACCACTTGCATTTGTTACAAAAACATTTTTTGCCTTGCCGTCAAACTCAATATCATCATAAATGATGTCTCGGATTTTAAGATTTTCAAATTCGCCGCTAAGCTCCACATCGGCAACAAACTTTACCGGAATACGAACAAGAATAAAAAGATTTTCCAGAGCTGTAATTTCAGACAAATCAGCTGAATGTTTTGCAATAACGTCCATGCGTCTTTTGTCTTCATCAATTTTTACCTTAACTTGTTGGCTCAGATAAGAAAGCTTATTAGATGCTGCTATCACCAGAATCTTTTCGTCGTTTGTTTTTTCAATAACAACTTCGTGTGCAGCACCGAGTTTTAAGTCGATTTTCTTAGGGCTGTCCAGATCATATTCTGTACGGCTTTCGTAAAGAAACTCGTGCTTTGAAATAAGACTCTTTTCTTCACTCAGAAGTGAATCAAGCGACTCGTTAAACAAAGCCGAGATTGCAATTAGATTTTCAATGTCGGGAATACCGTTTCCGCTTTCCCACTTAGTAATAGCCTGCCTGCTTACATGGATTTTTTCTGCAAGCTGCTCCTGCGAAATGTTTTTTTCTTTTCTAAGAGTTTTTAATTTTTCTGCAAAAATCATATTCTCCTCTTTTTTGATAGTTTATTCCAAAATCAGGCAAAAGCGTTCAGCCTTGTCTGTTCAGCCTTGTCCTCTTTCAGAACTAATCAAAGCATACGGCAGACATCTATATTTTAACAGAAAACGGATATTACAAAAATAAAAAATTATGCTACTTATCGTAGCATCATAATGGTAAAAAGAATTTCCTGTCCCAAAGATTTTGGCATACGAAACTCATGAATGTAAGTGTGATTTCATTATAACTACGCAAAGACCTTGCGCATGAGCATAGAAAGGTGCGGGAATCCGCTCTTAATAAGATTTGGCAATCTTTAAAAAGCCTGGTTATACTATCAGATTTTAAAAGTTAGTGTAATACCCCATCAATAATACTCATTTATGCCGTTTCGTGATAAAATGTTTCACATTAGGAAAACACTATGGCAAGTATTTTAATAAAAGACACAACCCGCGAACAGCGGGAACAGATTATCCGCGAATCTCTGGGCGACGATTACGATGTAGGTTGCGGCTATGAATCCACTGGAATCAATTATCAGCTTTATATTGACGGCGTAAAAGAACTCCGCGAACTGAACATGGAAGCCAACTGCGGCTTTGAAGTTGCACACCCGGAAGAAAGAAAATCCGGCTGTGGGATGGAGTAATAACAAATGAACTGGGCAATTAAAACCTTTGACCAACTTTCAGGCAAAGAAATCTACGAAATTCTTAAATCAAGAGCAGAAGTTTTTGTGAAGGAACAGAAAATCAGCTATATTGATGAAGATGACGTGGATTACAAAAGCTGGCATGTGTTCGCAACGGAAAACGGCAGAGTCTGCGCTTATCTCAGGGCTTTTAAAGACGGCGACGACACTATAAAAATCGGCCGTGTTCTCACTCTGATTCACGGAAAAGGTACCGGCACTCAGCTTATGAAATATGCAATCAGCGAACTGAAGGCAAAGACCGGTTGCAGAAAAATCATCATGGACGCCCAAAGCCACGCAATATCTTTCTACCAGCGACTGGGCTTTACAATCACATCAGAAGAATATCTTGAAGAAGGCATTCCTCATGTTGATATGGAACTGACTCTATAATTAAAATACAAAAAAGGAAAAGCAAATGGTAAAACACCCTGAACACGTTGCCGTCGCAGACAGCAAGGTTCGCCCATTCACTGCAAATGCACTTCCCGACAATGACCTGATATACAGAGAAATTAAAAACCGCTGGGAAGGCGAAAAGAGTATGAAAATCTGATTTCAAATTCGAAGATTTATTTTTCAGATATTTTTATTGAAAAAACAGAAAATGCTTTTGTTGCCTTTGAAACTGGAAATTCCGGAATAAAAAAAGGAAGCGAATACACAGGAAGTCTGGAAAATGCATTCTACTATCCTTCTAAAGGAAAAAACATTTACCGGCTTGGAGTGCTTAGCAAAGACACTCTCACTAAAACTGCATTTTCATTCAACGAAAGGAGCATTGAAGCTACAGTTAGCACGGATAAAGAATTTCCGATGCAGAGTTTTGTGAAATATCATGAAATTGAAACTCAAAATTCAGCTTATGCAAGCCTCTCTAGTTTTCTGCAGCCGGAAGCTGATTCTCAGTTTAGAAAAGGTGCCGACATCGTTTTTGAAAAATTTGCAAATCTTGGAATCAAATGGAGAACCAAGAATAACATAATAATTGACCTGCGCTCAAATATTGGCGGAAGAATTTTTTATTCCAGGGCTTTTGTGTATTCCTTTCTGAGCAAAAAAAAACATCTGAATCTTTTAAAAGACGAGAAAACGATAGACAGCTGGTACGAAAATACACTATGCAGTCATCTTCAGCTTGAATCCCCGGCTTATCTGCAGAATGTTCTTCAATACATGGAAAGTAAAGGGCTAACAGGAACATATTATTACAAAAATTATCAGAAGCAACTGACTTCTCAGAAAAAAAATCCTGTAGTTAACATCTATAAACGCGAAAAACTTGATTCTAACCGGTTTTCAAGAGATTTTAATGGAAATCTAATAATTCTTACAGACAGAAATACCGCAAGTGCTTCGGAAGAACTTATTCTTTTTGCAAAAAAAATCCTGAAAACTGCAAATGTTACTGTAATAGGAGAAAATTCATACGGCTGTGATACTTACGTTGATGACCTTGTATATCTTTTCCCGAATTCGCACTTGAGCGTATGCCTTGGGGCACGGAAAAATACAGCGATTTCAACATTACCGGAGTGGCATGGAGAAGGAAAAGGCATTTTTCCAGATTATTGGACTACAAGCGAAGACTTGAACAAAACAATTTTATTAACCACACATGATGAAGAAATGTTCAGTAAACTGCAGGGAATCGAAAACAGGTTGATGTAAAAAACTATTTGAGGGATTTTATTAGAGCAATTTCTCTGTCAATCTCGCAAAAATCCCATCGTAAGGTTACCACTCAAACCGTGCCCAGCGGTCGTTCATTTTAGGAAGGAGAGTTGCAAAAAGCCAGCCGCCGAAGGAATATTTTCGCATTTCTTCGTTAAAGCTGTGTTCTTCAATAAAACGGATTCCTTCCAGAAGGTCTGCAATTTCCTTGCCGCTCCAGGTGCCGCTTTTAAAGACTGCATTTGTGTTCTTTACCGTGTCGTGAAGATTCTGTTTTTCTACCATCATCGGATTATTCTGTTCGGCAATCAGAGTTCCACAGGAAAAATTATTTTTCAAAACCGTAAGAAACTTTCTGATTTCCTGAAATGTAAGATACATAAAAACCCCTTCCGCAAGGAAAAGCACCGGCGCCTTCTTTTTATCCTGCTCCCCTTTTACGGCGGCACACCAGGATTCTTCAAGGCAGTTTCCTTCAATCATTTTTACCCGTTCTGTTTCGGTAAAAACTTTTTTTCGGGCTGCAATTGTATCCGGGAAATCAAGGTCGAACCAGCTGATTCGTCCGTTATCTACGCGGGAAAACCTGTTATCAAAACCGGCACCCACATTTACGATTACTGCATCCGGATTTTTTGAAATAAAATCCTTTACCATGCGATCCAGCATTATGGTTCTGGCAATAACCCCTTCGTGGGACATAAATTTGTCGAAGGGTTTTGTGTCGATTTTAAGATTTTTAATAATTTCAACGGCAACTTCATCTTTGACACGAGGCTTTTTCCTCAAAGTTTCATTTGCCTTAATTGCCACTGGAATAAGAGCCGTAGTTTCTACATCACCTAATTGTAAAGTCATAACTTCCTCACTTAAATATATTTATTTTTTTATTCAACAATTTCCCACATCTGGCCCATGTTTTTGAAGCCTCCTTCTGGAAGGCAGTTTTTGCAGGGAGAATTCCCAGAATTATTTTCACCCACCCAGCCAGCCTTAGTTCCAGCCTTACCAGAGTGTGCCTTGCATCCCGGAAAGGAATGTCTACAACCGCTGGAAACGCTTGAAGCAGAAGATGGACAGCCCTGTGAACAGTCGTTTTTAATGTTCAGGACGAGGCGAATCTTCTAGCGAAAGAACGACTGCGCTTTTTTCTTTTTTAATTTCTGTTAGTTTTTTCATTTTTATATCCTTAAACTCATCCTTGTATAAAGTTTTTTACAACCGATAAAACTGTATAGCCCGCTCGTCCTATTTCTGTTTCAAAGAATGAAGCTTCTAAATCTTTTTTTGAAAGAACAATAAGGCTCTTTTTTTCAAGATTTACCTTTGCCCAAAGGCCATCAATTGAATTCAGGGTATTTTCTATCCGGCGACTACAATTTGAACAATGCATTCCGTCTATGGAAAGAATATATTCATAGGGATAATGAGATTTATTTTTGTCAGCTGGTTTGATTTTTTTTGGAAGAGCATCCCTTTCACCGCAGCAGGAAGAACCGTGCAGGATTCGTTTTATTGTGCTTTTTACCGCCAGAAGGACGACTACAAGGATTACTAATATTACAATTACTGTGCCCATAGAATCTCCTGTTGTTAGCAAAGGCTAATCAATAGAGATATAATAGCGAGTTTGTAAAATGTTAGCAATATCTAACTTATAAAAGCCATTTCACCAACACCTATTCAGCGTAATGGGCTCAGTCCTCAGCACAAACAGCGCCACTAAAATACAAGCAAAAAAAAATCCTCCTGTAAAAGGAGGACTTGAACATCAATTGCTTGGGAGTGACGCCCTTACATGACGCTTACCTAGACAACGGCACTGACCCCAAGACTTACTGTTGACAATGTTAACATATAACCATTTATGGTTTCTGTCAATTTTTATTCTTCTTTTTCCGTTTTTTCGGAGGAAATTCAAATACAGCTTTTAAATTTTTCTTTTTCTTTAAGAGTATTAAATAAATCTGTATATGCCTCCGTATTCAATTCTGAGTAATAAAGATTTGCAAAAACATCTGCGATTTGAATAAAGGGATTATCAGAAGAATCTAAATATTTTACCGTATAATGTTTTTCTGTAATCCCGTTTAAGCAAAATTCTGTGTTAAGGTAATTTTCAAGAAAATATCGGGCTTCAGTTCTCTCATTTCTTTCATCCAGCTGTAACAAACAGTCTTCATCTGCAAGAAGATTGTGCTCCAAAAAAATGAAAGAGCAAGTTTTATTGAATAATTAAATGCCCTTGCAGTATTCTCACAAATCTTATCTGTCAAAAGGTCATTGTTGATTTTTATATAGTACAACTCAAAGTACTTGTTTTTTACAAGATAATTTACAAACTTGATTTTCATCTCCTGATTAAGTTGGGAGCCCTTAATTTCGTGAAATTTTTCTCCATGAAACATCAAGTTGCCTTTCTTCGTTAGTTTTCCTTCACGATTATAAAAATCTTTATCTAATTCTTTTAGAGTTGCAATATTCGCTGAAATAAAACGCCTGAAAACGGTATTTAGTTTTTTTAAATCCAGAACATGAATCAAGGCGATTATAAAAGGTTTAGAACCGAGTTTGTTATTTATAGAACCTGACTCATCTACGTAAATGTTCATTTCATAATTTTACAGAAAAGTCAGGTTAATATCTAGCAAAGAACAAATGACAGCAAAGAACAAATGAATACAGTCTAGACATGTTTATCTATTTTAGTTTTGCCAAGATGTAACATACCCATTTTCAACATACACATATTTATAATTCTCGTAGCAGTACTGTTTATGAACACCCCAATTACCAACTGATGTATTTATATCTTGTGGTTTACCCCAAGATTTTAATAAAGCAGCTTCACTCATTCCTATATATATTTTCTTTTGCATTATTGCTTCTCTTTCTCGTTCTGTAAAATTTTTTAGTTCCTTTTTTATTGCTAGTTCTGATTGCTTAATTAGTAAAAGAGAATCTTTAGTATAAGGCTCTGTGGAGCGTATTACTTTTGCAGTCGCTTTATTAAACTTTAGCAGCGATGTACCTATTATTGTAAATCCACCTGCATAACTAAAGCCATCAAGTTCTGTTTTAGACGTATTTGAATTACTATGAGATTCATAGAAACTTGGTGAAAGAGCCATTAATCCAAAACCTGCCAAACCTCCTCCTACCCATAATGGAACCGAACAGACAGGATTTATATCCCCTATTTTAATATCC
>JAILKG010000080.1 GCA_024693915.1 Treponema sp. | reverse complement strand
ATATTTCTAAGCCAGCTACAACAGCTAAAGAAGCATTCCAGTGGCTCTACTTCGGATACCTTGCTGCTATCAAAACACAGAACGGTGCTGCTATGTCTGTAGGACGTATTTCTACATTCTTAGACTGCTACATCGAACGTGATATTAAAGCTGGTATACTTACAGAAGAAGAAGCACAGGAACTCGTAGACCACATGGTAATGAAGTTCCGTATGGTTCGCTTTGCTCGTATCGAATCATACAACCAGCTCTTCTCTGGTGACCCAATCTGGGCTACTCTTGAAGTTGGTGGACTTGGACAGGACGGACGTTCAATGGTAACAAAGAATGACTTCCGTTTCCTCCACACATTGGAAAACATGGGTCCTTCTCCAGAACCAAACATGACAGTTCTCTACTCAAAGAGACTTCCAGAAAACTTCCGCAAATACTGCGCAAAGATTTCTATTGATACATCTTCAATCCAGTACGAAAACGACGATGTAATGCGTCCAATCTGGGGTGATGACTACTCAATCTGCTGCTGTGTATCTGCAACAAAGACTGGTAAAGAAATGCAGTTCTTCGGAGCTCGCGCTAACCTTGCAAAAGCTTTGCTTTACGCTTTCAACGGTGGTAAGGATGAAGGTCTTAAGAAGGGTATGCAGATTGGTCCAGAATATGCACCAATCACAGCTGATGTAATCGATGCTTCTAACTACAAAGAAGTTGAAAAGAAATACCTTGCTATGCTTGAGTGGCTTGCTGACGTTTATGTAAACGTTTTGAACGCAATCCACTACATGCACGACAAATACTACTACGAAGCAGCAGAACTTGCTCTTGAAGATACAGATGTTCAGCGAACATTTGCTACTGGTATCGCAGGTTTCTCTCACGTAGTTGACTCACTTTCTGCAATGAAATATGCAAAAGTTCATGTTAACCGCGAAAAGGTAGAAGTAAAAGACAAGGCTGGTAACGTAATCGACACAGTAACTCTTGTAAAAGACTTTACTGTAGAAGGTGACTTCCCACGCTACGGACAGGATGATGACCGCGCAGACGATATCGCTGTATGGCTCCTTAAGACATTCGTAAACATGATTAAGAAGCACCCGACATACCGCAACTCTGAACCTTCAACATCAATCCTTACTATTACTTCTAACGTTGTATATGGTAAGGCTACTGGTGCTCTTCCTAACGGACGCCCAGCTGGTGCTCCATTCAGCCCAGGTGCTAACCCATCTTACGGTGCAGAAACAAAGGGTCTTATCAAGTCTTTGAACTCTGTTGCTAAGCTTCCATACCACTACGCTTTGGACGGTATTTCTAATACTCAGACTATCAACCCAAGCGCTCTTGGTCATGACAAGAACGAACAGATTGAAAACCTTGTAAACGTTCTTGACGGTTACTTTGATATGAGCGCAGAAAGCGGACACACAGGTGCACACCACTTGAACGTAAATGTATTCGGCGTTGAAAAACTCAAGGACTGCCAGGCTCACCCAGAAAAACCTGAATATGCTAACTTCACAGTTCGCGTTTCTGGTTACGCTGTACGCTTCATCAACCTTACAAAGGAACAGCAGGACGACGTAATTGCGCGAACATGCCACGCAAGTCTGTAGAACTTCCGCGAGTTTTCGCAAGAAAACTCGTCAAGCAAAAGTTCGCGTAAGCGGGCTTTTGCGGCTCACGCTAGTCTGTAAGGATAGCAGCATGGATGCTGCGTCTACCGTTCGTGTAGATGCCTTGTCCTAAAAAAGCCAAAATTAAATAAATTAAAAAACGCCATAGATGATTTACCGCTATGGCGTTTTTTTTTCTTAAAGTGGCAATAAAAAAGATCTATGGAAGTTTTTAATGCCATGGACTATTTAAGGTAACTTTCTTTTTTTGTGCTGTTTTTATATTTGTCTTTCTTAATAAATGCTATAATTGTTAGTATAATTAAAGAAGGCTTTCCGGGGGTAATTATGATAATCGACAGTCATGTTCATTTTGGAAGTTCTTGTGGCTTTGATATGAAAAAGGAATACGTTCTCTATGCAATGGAACATTATGGCATTTCAAAAATGCTGGTTTCAAATTGCGAAAGTGCAGAGTGCGACCACGAACAGAACAGACTGCCTGCGGAGTTTCAGGTTCCCCAGCTTGTAAGCGCGGAGAGGGCGGTGAACTTTGCCAGGGACAATCCCGGAAAAATCTATGCAGCCATCTGGTTAAAACCTCTGAACGAAGAGTGTGATCCCCGCCTTCAGATGTTCATCAAGGGAAATCTGGATGTTATCAGGGCTCTGAAATTTCATCCCTACCATTCGGCAGTTCCCTTTGACGATCCAAGAATTGAAAGCTACATGGATTTAGCGGAAACTTACGAGCTTCCTGTAATAACTCATACAGGTTCTTCAAACTGCGACAATGTAGACAGAGTTTTACGTATGGCAAAGCGTCATCCAAAGGTAAAATTTATTATGGCTCACCTGGGGCTGGGAACAGATAACCAGAGGGCAATAGAAATTGCTGCGGAAGTGCCTAATATTTACGGGGATACAGCCTGGGTGCCAATGCTTTCTACAATTCAGTTTATAAATCAGGCGGGGCCGGATAAGCTGCTTTTTGGAAGCGATACGCCAATCGACGGGCCGGATACATATGCTCAGAACCGTATGGGCCAGCGTTCCATGTATCAGGATTATTTTAATGAGCTTCCAAAGTATATTTCAAAAGAAAATTATGATAAATTAATGTACAAAAATGCCCAGAAAATCTTTGGGCTTTAGCAAAGCCATGTTTGCTTTGCTAACTCGGTTACTTTGCTATAAAAGGCCGGCCCGCCAGCGGCCATATATTAAGGATAGCCTAAAAATTGCTTCCGCATTTTTTTTAACGGCTTCCAGTTAATCACGAAGCAGCACAGCTGCTTTTCAGTAAGTAAAGCTAAAAAATGCTTTCGCATTTTTTTTAACGCTTTGCTATTCAACACCGGCCGCCAGCGGCCTATCACAGGAGTAATTATGCAGGGATATATTCATCAACTTGAATCTTTTGGTTGTGCAGACGGGCCGGGAAGCCGTTTTATTATCTTTTTTAGCGGCTGCCCCATGCGCTGTAAATTCTGCCACAATCCTGACACCTGGAACATGCAGAAGGGAAAACTCTACACTTCCGACGAACTCATAAAGGAAGCCTTAAGCTGCCGCTCCTACTGGGGTAAAAAGGGCGGTATCACAATCAGTGGCGGCGAGCCTCTCATGCAGCTGGACTTCCTTATTGAACTCCTTACAAAAGCCAAGGAAAAGGGAATCAATACCTGCATCGACACTGCAGGCGGTCCCTTTACCATGGAAGGGGAATGGTTCGAAAAATTCCAGAAGCTTATGGAAGTTACAGACCTTCTTCTGATGGATATTAAGCACATTGACGAGGAAGAGCACATTAAGCTCACCGGAATGAGCGGAAAAAATGTTCGCCAGATGTTCGAATATCTTGATAAAATTAAAAAACCAATCTGGATTCGCCACGTTCTTACCCCTGGAATTACTGATAACGATGAATATTTGACAAAAACCAGAGATTTCATCCGCACTCTTGGAAATGTGCAGAGGGTGGAGGTTCTGCCTTACCACGGGCTGGGCGCAATGAAGTACAAGGAACTGGGAATTGATTATGTTCTTAAGGACACATTGAGCCCTACGGAAGAAAGGGTAAAAAATGCAAAGGAAATTCTGGAAATAGAAAAATATACCGGCTGGAAGGAATAATTTTTGGGCAAAAAAAGCAGTCTGTCCTAAAAGACAGGCTGCTTTTTTACTATATGAGGGGGTAAGTCTCCCCCCTGGGTTCAGCCCGGAAAGATTCCGCCGTCAGTCACTCTAAAGAGTGAGCTGCCGGCTCCATTTTTCCAGTCTTCACCACACCCCCATCTAACGGGGCAGGAACTCTTTTCCTCATGGCCCCGTAACGCCCCGATTATCTGTATTCTACAGTGTATTCCCTTACATTGCGCACAGTTTCTCCGTCTATCTGCAGGGCAATAGGTCTGTCGGCAGTTACTTTAATTTGGTGACCGGTGTAAAAATCGATCATTTTTTTGTATTTAACATGTTCTCCCTTAAAAACAGAAGGAAAGGCCATCAGGGTTCCAAATTTGTTCCAGTTGTGCCAGACAACGCTGGTAACTGTTTTCTGACTGTTCAAGCGGTCCTGTTCCGGAGCGATAATCATTCCTCCGCCGTAGTATCTTCCGATCATGGTAGGGCAGAGCCAGACATTTTTGTAAGAATGGGAAACTCCGTCTACGGTAATGGTAATGCTGAAAGGCTTGAATTTTCCAAGCAGGCCCTTGATGGCAATTCCAGCATAGTTTACCGGCTTGTCAGATTGTTCCCTAAGCCTGTCTCCTTCTTCACAGCAGTAGCCGTCAATTCCGTACCCGATTCCGTTTAAAAAGCGCTTCTCCATGCCGTTTACTTTTACCAGAGGAAGGCTTTCTATGTATTTGTTTAAAGGAATAAGACCGCTTATTTTGTCAGCGGCTTCTTTTACATCGGAAGCAAAATCGTTGCCGCTTCCTGCAGAATAAAGGGAAATTTTTAAGGTGGTTTTTAGACTGTAAATTTCGTTTACAAAGCGGGAAAGTGTTCCGTCTCCACCTACAAGAATTATTTGGTCTTCCTGGGCAAGGCCGTTTACAAAGGATTTTGTATCAGAAATTTCTCTGATATCCCTCAAAAGAATTTCCGTCTGGTTCAGCTTTTTTTCAAGCTCAGCCTTTGCTTCTTCTCCCTTTTTGTTATTGGAAAGTGGGTTGTACAAAACGTGAATCATTTTCTATACCTCGTGTGTAAGGCCGCTGACGGCCGATGTTAAATGATTCTGCACCAGTTTTTCAATTTCTGCACAGAGTTCATTTGTGTTATATTTATTTATCTCTTCTGCCGTGTAAACTTTGATTATGTCAAAGTAAACATGGGTTTTCTTAAATGGAAAATTTTTGTGAATTTTGTCGGTATTTCTGATTGTGCCAACAAGCACAGGGGAGGATGCTCTTTCTGCAATTTTAAAAACCCCTGGCTTAAATGGAAGAAGTTTTCCGTCTGTGCTTCTTTTTCCTTCCGGGTAAATGCCCACAGATGAAATATTTTCTTTAATCAGGCGTACGCTGTCAAAAATCATTTTTATGGCGCTTTTTCCTACACCTCTTTCCAGACTGATGTAACAGTTCCTTTTTATCAGTCGCCCGCCAATAGGAATTTTAAAATTTTCCTGCTTGGAAACAAAGGCAATTCTGTTTTTATTGCCAAGGCACAAACTTTGGACCATGTTGTCAAATTTGCTTATGTGGTTTGAAACAAACATAAATTTTTCTTCCGGAAGACATACCGTCTGGTTGCTGGAAGAAGCTTTTAAATTGTAGTGAATTTTTACTCTGGCCAAAGAGCAGATGATTTTGTAACCAAAGTTTAAAAGTTTGTATGAAAAATTTGAGGGAGCAGAGTATTCTTTTTGTCTTTTGTAGAATCTTGTGACAATAAAAATAAAAAGCCAGGAAAGAATATAAAAGGTCAGGTCCAGTGCGATTATAATCAGGCAGGCAAAACAGACAATTTTTGTAATCATCAGGACATTTTCAAGAGTCATATTCGAATTATATCACAGAAAATCTGTAAAAAATAAAAAAAGTTTTTAAAACTTAGGAATTTTTTGTGCAGCCTCTTACTATAATTTGACATAGGATATTTTTCTTTTTCAAGTGTTCGGCCGAACAGATTTTTGTTATGCAGAATTTTTCTTTCTGGCTGCATGGTGCTTTTCCTATAAAAAAAGAAACTTTTGTTTCTTAAAAAAAACTATGGGCTGGTAAAACTTTTTATCAGCCCTTTTATGGGAGAAATCTATGAAAAAGTTTTCGTTTAAGGAGTTTATCCAGCTTGATATAACTTCTTTGCTGTCTGTAAACGGAGGAAGCTGCAGTTCCACAAGTCCAAGTTCGAATTCTGGTGGCAGTAATTCTTCCTCTTCTAATTCGTCGGGCTCCTCGGGGAATAATGGTTCTGGGGGAGGTGGTTCTACTTCTTCTTCAAGCAGGTCAAAAGGCGGAACCAGTGTATGTGTAAATACTGGTTATGGGACTTCAACTACAAGAACTTATGATAAGCACGGTAATGAAAGTTCAAAATCAACAACAAAAGTAAATGGTTCGGGAGGTTCAGGTTCTTTCGGATCTTATAGTTCGTCTGGTTCTTCAGGAGGTGGTTCCTGCAGCAGTTCAAGTTCAGGAAAAGTATATACAAATACTTATTACAAGAGTTCTACAAGCTCTTCATCATTAAGCGTCAGTGGTCAGGGCTCTGGAGTGACCGGCAGTAATGGCGGTACCTTGTGTGGGGGCGGACATACAGAAGATGTGAGCGGAGGAAGCTGCAGTTCTGGGGGCAAAGTGAACAAAAGTGAAGAGCCGGCTATTATGGAGCCTGTTTTAACTGCTGCAGAAGAGCATGAATTAAAAATGGTTGATGAAAACACAATGCCTTTTGTATGCAAGTATAGTGAAGAGGAGATGAAAGTTAATCCGTTAGAAAAAATCTCTACAGGATCAGAATCAGATTCTTCTAAAATGAAGACGCCTGTAAGCGGTTCTTTTGAAAAACTCACAGAAGGCTCCTATCAGGATGATTTGACTATGCAATATTATTTAAAGCAGGGAATTGTTGATAGATTTGCAATTGATGCGTCTATGAATGATGAAATTGATGCAAATGGAAATATTAAATATGCAAATTATTATTCTAAGCATGGTTGTGTAATGACAGGTATTGCAAAAATTTTGTCAGAAATGTCTGGAAAAAGAATAGATATAGATTATATA
>JAILKG010000022.1 GCA_024693915.1 Treponema sp. | reverse complement strand
CCCATCAAAGAGCCGACATTTCTTCCCGTCTTTTTTTATCCAGCAAAATCCATTCATCCAGGCTTAATGGCTTATAATCGCTGAACTTACAGAAGCAGTTTATCATATTGCAGGGAATGCGCCTTTCAGCCTTGCCGCCATAGCCGTCCTTCAAAACAATGCTGCGGGTTATTTTCTGAAACTGGTTCACCAGCTTTTCATCGTGTGTGTTATGAACATGCCCATAAAGCATATAAGTACGGGCCCTACCGTCGTCGTTCTCCAGATACTGGTGATTGTAGCAGAAAACAGGATAATGGCTTGCAATCACATTACGCTGCCCGTCCTGAAGTTCCGCATAAGACTTTATCCATTCAAATCGGTCAAGTTTTACACCAGCCTTTTTTAGCCAGAGATTATCGTGGTTTCCTTCCAGCAGGCAGATTTTTCCAGACAGGCGGTTCAAAACATAATTCACCTCATCCGGATTTTTAGTCCAGAAAAAATCTCCCAGAACAATAACCATGTCACCGCCCTTCACTTTTGAATTCCACTGGTCAATCATGTACTGGTTCATGGTGCGCACATCAGGGAAATTCCTTTCATCCATTTTAATTGCACCTTCATGATAAAAATGCAGGTCAGAAATATAAAGTTTCATGGGAATATTTTATCAAATTTTGGAAGATTAATATATAAATCGATTTTTTATGCGAGATGAGAGATGCCGGACTAGCAAAAAGTGTTCTTTATAAAAAAATATAAGCATTGACATTACCTAAAGGATAATCTAAACTATCTTTAGTAACACATTGTCACTTATCAAAAGAGGAGCTAGTAGCATGATACAAAACCAGACTTTTGACCAGGAACGCGCCCTTTACGGCCTAAAAGATACTCTCGTAAAAAACTGCCGCTTTGACGGCCCTGCCGATGGTGAATCAGCCTTAAAAGAAGCACGCAACATTCAGGCTGAAGGCTGCTATATGAACCTGCGCTACCCATTCTGGCATGTTGACGGCGCAAGAATTTCCGATACACTTTTTACAGAAAATTGCCGGGCCGCCCTCTGGTACGATAATAACGTGAATATAGAAGAAAGTTCACTTTTCGGAATAAAAGCACTGCGAGAATGCCAGAACATTACCCTCAAGAACTGCAAAGTCAATTCCACAGAGTTCGCCTGGAAAAGCCAGAATCTTACAATAGAAAATGTAACAATCGAAGAATCGGAATATCCCTTTTTTGAAATCAGGGAAGCAAAAATCTCTGGCTTAAAAATGAAGGGAAAATATTCTTTCCAGTACAACGAAAATATCCAGATTACAAATTCTGAACTGGACACAAAAGACGCCTTCTGGCACACAAAAAATGTAAAGGTAAAAAACAGTTTGATTAAGGGGGAATATCTTGGCTGGTATTCAGAAAACCTTACCCTGGAAAACTGCCGAATCATAGGAAGTCAGCCCTTCTGCTACTGCAAAAACCTGGTACTTAAAAACTGCACCATGGAAAACTGCGATCTTGCCTTTGAAAAAAGCACCCTACAGGCAGAGATTAAGGGAAAAATCGACAGCGTTAAAAATCCACTTTCAGGAAAAATCATCGCGGACTGCATAGGCCTTTTAATACAGGAAAAAGAAATCTGCGACAACTCAAAAACAGAAATAATCTGCCGTAAAAAAAATTGCGCTTAAAAATTTGCATTAAAAAATTGGCCTGGTCCCTCATCCAATTTTCATAATATTATTCAGATTTTCAGGGCGTTCCCCCGGAGATGGACTTGCCCTAAACCGGTCAATTCCATCCCCGGGGTCGGCTGTTCCGCGGCTTGCCTACGGCCGGTCTGCTTACGCAGACTGCTCCGCACCGCTCCATAGCCTAACGCATTTTTAAAAAAATTACTTGGCGCCCCATGCCGTCAAAAGAGTCAAAATATCATATCGAGGACCCAGCCAGTCATCTTTTACGATACTCAGCGCTGTAGAACCATCCTGGGCTCTTACATCCAGTTTTGCTCCAGATGAAATAAGAAAGTTTATATAGTCACTTTCTGTATTGCGATTTTTAAGGGCGTTCATAAGAACAGAATAACCAGCATTATCTAGAGCATTGATATCTGCTCCCCGTGCTAAAAGTGCTTTGGCATTGTTAATACAAAAATTTGTAGAATACATATTTGGATCATTTGCAAAAACAAGGGGAGTTCGTCCCATTTTATCCTTTGCATTAATATCCGCACCTGCTTTTACAAGTAAATCAAGGAAAGTTTCCCCTCTTGGAACTGCATGATGAATGGCAGACATTTCAAGGCTATCCTTACCATTAACATCAGCTTTCAAAGATAAAAGCAATTCTGCTGTTTCTAACTTTACTCGAGTATTTTTTACAGCATAAATAAGTGGAGTACCCTTTCCGTCTTTATTCCTGTTTATATCCGCTCCGGCTTTTACGCAAAGCTTAATCTTGTCTGCATCATTGTCTGCAATTGCATCAAAAAGCAAATTTGTCTGCTTTTCAATTTCCTCAGGACTTACTTTGTGGCAGGCAGAAAAAACAAGGCTCAAAGCCAGCAAAATCATTCCTGAAAAAAATACTTTTACACAATTCTTTTTCATAAAGGCCTCTTTGTTTAAATAATTGATAAGGCGATAGTCAGGCTAAATACTTACAATAAAACCCAATTTCCACGCTTTTTTACAATCCTAATATGACCTTATTATTATGTCAATAAAGAGACAGGTACTGTGTAAACCATATATTTATAGGGATAATGTGCTTTTTTCAGGGAGTAAAGGCGGACACTTTGTATAAAGTGCCCCACCTTAAATATGAATTATTTTGCCTGAAGGTTTTCGATTACAAATGCAGTGTCTTCATTCGGTGTAAATGTAACAACCTTCGTTGTGCTGTCAGTAACAGTTGTTCCGCTTATGATGTCTTCTGTGTAGTAAACAGCGCTTTCTGTAATAAATGTAAGTTTTTTAACAGTTTTTCCAACTAAAGCATGCTGAGGATAGTAATTCTTTTCTTCATCGTCGCTTGCAGGTGCTTTAAAACCAATCTGTTTCTTTCCCCAGAAGAAATTTGAAAGAGTTGTAAGACCATATTCCTTTCCATCTGAGTCTGTTGCAATAATTGCTTTTAGTTCACCAAGCTCTTTTTCAGTAAGAGTTTCTGTTCCGTCTTCTGCAGTAGTAACTGTATTTGCTTTGTCTCCCCCTTCGAAGGCAGAAAGTGTTGTAACTGTAATACTTGTTGTATTTTCGTCAAGAGTTTCTGTAGAAGTGTAAAGTGAAATACATGGAGAAAAATCGTGGTGAGCTTCTCCTGCTTTTTGACTTA
>JAILKG010000175.1 GCA_024693915.1 Treponema sp. | reverse complement strand
AGGTTAAAATAAGTGTGGTTAGTAATACTTATCGGTGTTCTTTTATCAGTTTTTGCTTTAAAAATAAAAGAAAGCCTCTTTTCTTCAAGAATATATAAAGCCTGAACAGAAAGATTTCCGGGAAAGCCCTGATATCCGTCTGGAAATTGTTTTGTGAACTTTATCCCGCACTTTTTTCTGCCTTTTATAAATGAAGCATTCCAAATTTCATTTTCCCATCTTGGCCAGCCGCCGTGAAGACAGGCTCCTTCTATATTCTGAATCAGATTGTATTCTTTTCCATCCAGAGTGAATTTTGCTCCATTTATTCTGTTTGAAAAACGGCCTATTATACTTCCAAAAGAACCCCAGGTAGTGGAATAAGCAGATAAGGTTGGAAGTCCCAGAACAACATCCTTTTTTTCCTGATTTTTTGCAGGAACTATAAGAGAAACAAGGGCACAACCGTAATCGCTGGCTGTAAAAGAAATTTGATTGTTAGAAATTGTGTAAAGGCCGGCCTTCTGGCCGTTTGAAAGGGTTCCAAAATAAGTTTTTTTGTATTTCATATTTTATATTCTGTTTTCAAGAGAAAGAGCAAACTGAACTTCCGTATCAGTCAGATTTAATTCAGAAGAAATTTCTTCTATTGAATAACCAGTATCATAAAGCTCAACAATCTGAGTCTTTTTGTCTTTTTTTGGAGTTATGGGATGTTCACTTGCAAAAACCTCAGGAGTTATAACAGGAATTTCAGCCCAGCTATCACCATTTCTTTGAACGTTCATAGTTACTTTTGTATTAATTGTTGCAGATTTTATGCTGCCTGTATTTTCAACATTTTCTTCATCAAATAGTGTTCTTTCCTCATTTTCAGAAAGATTAGTGGAAGCTTTTTCAGTAAGAGAAAATGAAGCATCTGGAGAAACTTTTTCCCTACCCTTATTTCTCTGATATGATTCCTGAGCTTTTTTTCTTGGAGAACGGCCTATTCCCGCCTGAGAAATAGATTCCTGAAGAACCTTTGCCCCAAGAGATTTGCTTTCCATATCATTTAAGAGTTTTATCTTTTTATCTGCTTCAGAAATTAAAGCTTTTAGTTGTTTTACATGCTCATCGCTTACAGTCAAGGCCTGATGAATATTTTTCTGAAAATCGGCTACCAGTTTATTGTATTCAGATTTTGTGTCTTCAATTATGTTTTCTGTTGTAAAAAGTTTTCTGAACATTCTTAAGAAAACCAGCCACATTACAACATTAAAAATAACTATAAAAACTAAAAGATATTTCATTAATCTGCCTTAGGTGTTTATATCAATATGCTGACCAAGATAGGGCTCTCTAAGCCTGTAAGGAGAAGGAGATGAAGTTTCCTCATTTTCCTTTTCCTCACCTTTCCTACCATTTGCAGACTGACCTCCGTTTCCTTTTCCGTTAGAATCAGCCTTTATATCAATTCCCTTTGATTTTGCATTTTCCCTGGATTGAACGACTTTTTGTGCCTCTTCAATGTTTTTCTGAACAACCTGCGTCTGCTGCATGGATTCCGCAAGACTGGCGCCCTGAGTCTGATGAGCAGCCTGCTTTGCAACTGTGTTTAGCTGGGAATACATAGTCTGTAAATCAATAGGATTAAGACCCACTAGTTATAGCCCTCCGGTCCTTTTGACACATCCAGCTGAGGAGGTTCATATTTTCCTCTCTGAGCCATTGTATTTTCATAGAAGAAGGTACAAGAACTTACTTCAGTCTGAACCTCATCCAGTGCATCCCTTACATAGATTTTTGTTCCAGGATAAGTTGTTCCTTCAACCTTTACCCTTCCGATAGCCTTAAGGCTTCTCAAGTGCTCCTGAAGTTCATTTATTTCTTTAGTCAAACCACGATTTTCTTCAATAATCTGTTCCTTTCTGCTATTGTCCGCGGTAAGACGATTTTCTTTTTCAACAGGAAGCTTTTTTCTTGTCTTCTTAATATTTTCAAGGTTATCGATTTCAAGCTGAAGATTTTCAAGCTCCATAGTAAGCTTGGACTGCATTTCCAGAAGTTCATCCAGCCTTTTTTTTGCCCTTGGATCTACACCAACAGTCAATGTTGTTGTTGCTCCACCACCAGGAGAACCTACTGTTCTTGCACAAATTTCCTCTGTAGCAAAAAGATTTCCCCCAGTTATCTGAGCTTTTTTTCCATATACTACAATATTTTTCATTGCAGTGATATTGCAGTTCATAAGGCTGTCTGTGGCAATAAGATTTTCTTCTACATCCACAGTCATCTCCTGAATAAATTTTGCCCACAAAGACTTTCCACACTTGATGGAACCTTCGTTTTTTCCAAAAACACCCTGATGAAGGATAATATTTCCATCTGCCTGAATACAGGATTTTCCTACAGTTCCACCAATATCAATATCTCCAGAAGCTTTAACATCAAAGCCGTCTTCAACATTACCCTTAATGATTACAGTTCCAAGGAAGTCAACATTTCCACTCTTAATATTAACTGCATCAAGGTTCAAAATTGGTTCAACTGTGATTTTTCCATTTACAAGAAGAACCTGACCGCTTTTTGTGGCTCTTACAGTGACTCCGTCCCGGTCAAATTCTGCATTCTGACCAAGCTGAATAGGAATGTCTTTTCCATTCTTTGCTTCAAGATAGTGACCATCGATTGTTTTTCCGCCCACACCACGAGTAGCAAGAATTTTTACTGCCAGAACCTGACCTTCAACAACATTCTGAATTTTATTGTTCTTTTTATAGTCTATTACACCGGATTCAACATCTTCAATGGAACCCATTTGAGATTCATCTGTAATAAAACGGTATTCAAGATAAGAATCGTGTCCATCCTGAGGCATAACAGCATGAGCTACCTCGTAAGGAGTTCCATAAACCGGATTATCCACAAATTCATTAATACGGTCCATATTGATTCCTGCCAGAACTCCCTGATTTTTAAGGGATACCCTGATTTGTTCAGCTGTAAGGTCAGAACCGCTCTGGGCAGGAGCATCAACCACGATAGTTGCGCTCATCATATCCTTGGCAATATCCACGGTAAACATTGAATCTGCTGCTGAAACGTGGGCATAAATACCCACAGTCTGATAATCACCATCGGTTCCATTCTGAATGTATTTGTGAATGAGTTCTGCATCAAATGATTCTGTATCAGGCCTTTTTATCATATCCAGAACTTCTTTTTCATCGATTGGCCGGCCATTTCCAACAGGAGGAATAACTTTAAGTTTAATTGAAGAACCAAAGTGGCGGATATAGAAAAGTCCGTCCTTTTCTTCAATTTTTTCTTCTTCAACTCCACCTTCAACAGAAGCAACTGCTCCTGTCTGCCCTTCTGTTTTTTTAACGATTGTTGCAGGATCCTGATAAATTTTCAGTTTCCAGGGCTTTTTTCCAATCCCTAAAAAACCATCACTTCCCCTTTCGATTACTTCGTATTCAAGACTGTCAGAACGAACATCCAGCTGTACGGCAGCGTCAGCCAGAGCTTCATCAACAGAAGAAGCATGAACTTCTACATGATGAAGTTTATTGTCGAGTTCCAGTCTTTTTTTCATTTCTTCACGAATATCGTCAAGGGAAATCATATTTTACATTATTCCTTTACGCATATTTGTAAGTTTTGCTCGCAGACGAAGGTTAGCTTTTGTATGAAGCTGACTTATGCGAGATTCGCTTACATCAAGAACATCACCAATTTCCTTAAAGGTCAAATCTTCATGGTAGTACAAAACAATGACCATTTTTTCTTTTTCAGGCAACTCATTAATAGCCTGAATAATAACTTTTCTGATTTCTTCCCTTTCGGCAATTACATCTGGATTCAAACTGGCAGGGCTTTCAATGCTGTCTCCAATAGACATACTGTCGTTATCATCACCTGAATACCAGACTTCATTCAAAGAAAGAACACTGGTTCCAGAAACCTTCATAATTGTCCGGTGATATTCATCTTCACTCATCTTAAGGGCGTCAGCAATTTCTGAATCGCTTGCTGTTCGACCAAGGCGGGCTTCCAAAGTTACGATTGTATCTTCAATTTCCCTTGATTTTTGTCTTACCGAGCGTGG
>JAILKG010000300.1 GCA_024693915.1 Treponema sp. | reverse complement strand
CCTTTTTATTGAATTTTCTGCACAATCAGAAACATATAGAGCGCCCTGAAGACCTGCCCTAAATAGAGCTTTCCAGAATTTTTTTCCATCTATTTCCGGATGATTTGGACAAATTAAATCAAAAATTTCCACTTCTCTGGCTGCATTTTTGTAATTAAAGCCCTTTTCAGAAGATTTTAAGGCTTCCTTTATAAAATCCGGTGCATTTTCCAAAGGAGAAGTATTTTCTTTTATGGAAAAATCCTTGCATTCATTTATTTTTTCTTTTATTTCATCGTAAAAAGAAAATGATGAAGGAGGAAATCCCTTTTCAGAAAATTCTTCTTTTTGATTAAGAAAATCATCAGTTTTTTTGTTATCCGGACAAAGTCTTATCACTATGGAAGCAGCTTTGTCTTCTGCAGCTTTCACCGCTTCCGGGTAATTTTGTGACAGGGAAATAACATTTCCGCACTTCTGCACATTATTTCTTGGAAAATCTACCTGACTTCCCTCTTTATAACCACGAGGAAAAACATCTTTTATATTTTTTTGTGACTTTGAATCTGATAAATCAAGTTCTAAAATATTTGAAATTGTTCCGGGAATTGAAATCCAGGCTCTTTCTGCGCTTACTTTTACAGAAGGAATTTCAAAGATTTCAAAAGGAGAAGAAGTTTTGTCTATAGCGGCTTCCCCTGCCTCTTCCCGGGAAAGTTGTATTCTTTTTCTTAACAGTTCATCCGGTTCCATTCCAAGAGCAATTTTCATTCCTTCTTTTGTGAGAAAAAAATCTGAAGAATATGGGAAAGTCCATCCGGACATGTAACCGCCTGAAAGACGGGCTGCAATTTCTCCGATTTCAGCACCTTTTTTTGTATATTTTATGTCAGCTTTGGCGGCTCCTTCTGTAAGTCCCAAAGCTTTAATACCACGGGCAAAGCATTCAATAAGTTCCATTTTTTTCTTCTGGTCAATTACTGAAGGCATTGTATGACCTGTTTCAATAAAATATGGTTCATAATAAATGTGACGATCTGCAAAACCAGTAATTGTCAAGCTTCCCTTATAAACAAGAGCATCAATAGAAAATTCAGGGCCTTCCATATATTCTTCAATCATGATGCTATGGCTCTTTGAATTTTCAAAAGCGCAAATAAAAGCACTTTTTGCTTCTTCTGCATTTCTTACCAGGCGGCAGCCTCTTGCTCCCATGTTATCGCAGGGTTTTACAACGAAGGGAAAGTCTATTTTTTTTGAAAGGCTTTTTGCTTCTTCAAGAGAAGTGACAGAATAAAAATCTGGACAGGGAACATGTGCATCTTTAAAGCATTTTCTCATAATTTTTTTATCACTTGCGTTCATGGAAGCATTAAATGAGTGAGCGTGAAAGCCAAGTTTTTCTGAAACATAAGAAACTGATGAAGAAAAATCTGTTCCGGCTGTAAAAACTCCCTGTAAATTTTCATTTTTTTTAAGATATTCTGCCCAATGAAGAATTCCTTCTTTATCTTTTAAATCAATCTGAGAAAATTCATCTGCCATGGGAACAAGCAGGGCATTTTTATTCATATCAACTGCAAAAATTTTTAAATTCAATTCTCTGGCGGCAATAAATGAAGGCTTTTGAAGAAGACCGCAGCCAAGAATGAGAACTGATTTCTTTTTTTCATTATCTTTCATATTAATGTAAATCCTTTTAGTCTTTTTCTTTAACGCAATAAATTTCTACCGTATCACCAAGAGATTTTATTCCGCTGTAAAGCATGTAAAAATTGAAAGGGAGACTACCCTTTTTAAAACCATGCTTTTTAATATAAGGAAAGCGTTCCGGATGATGACCTGTGGAAACAATTTTTACAACTTTAAAACCGAACTCCTTTAAAATTTTAGAAGCTTTAGAAGGCTCCCAGATGGAATAATGGTCTTTTGGGCTGTGGATAAAAAATTCTTTTGTATTTCTTTTTCCGCTCACTCCCTCAAGTGATGGGGTTGAAAAGGCAAAAACTCCACCTTTTTTTACCAGGGAGGATACTTTTAAAAGAACGCTTCTTAAATCCTTGAAGTGTTCGATTACAAACCACATTGTAACTGCGTCAAAACGGTTAATTCCAAACTCATTTATGCTGTCAAAATCCGGAAATGCAGACTTAACACAGGGAATTAAAAGTGTATTCTGAACATAAGACACTGCAGCATCAGAAATATCGGTTCCAAAAGGAAGCCAGGAATCTTCCTGAGCGGCTTTTAAGAAAGGTCCATAGGCGCAGCCAACATCAAGGATTGAAGGCCTGCTTCTTTCTTTTATTTTTATGGCAGAATTAATTTCCTGAATACGCCTTAAACCTGTCTTTTTTATAGAAGCAAAATCTTCAAGATATGTTTTGCCGTACTGTTTTTTGTATTCTTCTGCGAAATATTCCTTTCCATAGGTCATTTCTTCTTCTTTAGAGAAGGAAATGTAGACCATGGAACACTTAGAACATCTTCTGAAAGTTCTTTCTCTGGTTCTGAAAACAATTTTATCGCTTTTTTCCTGTTCTTTGTATGGAATCTGGCAGACAGGACAAAGGTATCGTTCTGA
>JAILKG010000113.1 GCA_024693915.1 Treponema sp. | reverse complement strand
AAAGACTCTGTTTGTGGCTGCCGCGAAAGCGGCATATAATAGTTCCTCAGCCACAAACAGCGTCTAGCGCAATATTGCGCGTTTTTTGGACCGTGGCACGCAGACCTTAACACTTTTTTTTGCACAGTTTATTTATAATGCGTTTGCCCTGCTATTTTTATTATCTATTATTTACTTTTTTGCAGAATACATTATAATATTTGCGGATAAATTTGGTCTTTTTTTGTGTACATCATTTTTATAGGATTTTAGGGAGTTTTTAATAGATTGAAAGTTTTTTTGGGTGCGCATAAAAAAAACATTTCTCTTTTCAGGCTTTTATGTCTGCCTTTAGTAAGCCTTTCTTTTTTATTTTTTTCCTGTGCAATTGACGTAGAAGGTAATGTAATTAAGGAAATAAAAAAGGAACTGAAAACTACCTATACTTTTTTTTCTGATATACCTGATAAAAATGAAGATTCTACTGAAAGTGCCACTGAAAATAACCAGGCCGGTTCCGAAAACAGCGGAGCAAGCGGAGATATTGTAAGTGTCGGAAAGGCGGGCGCTGCTTCCGGTGATAATGCCGGCCCTGCAGTGAATGTCGTTTCTGCAAGGGATGCGAGTCCTACAGGGGCTGAAAGTACACCTGCCAGCGACCCTGTAAAAACTTTCGAAAAACTTTTAGCCTTAAGCGAAAAGAAAAAAGCCTACGACGCTTATACTCCTGTCCGTGCTATTGTGCAGGAAAATCAGATTACCGCAGAAAAAAAATCTTTTGAAATTGGAAAAACTTACACTTCTGATACTTTTCCGATTTTTAAAATGGAAGATTTTGACCTTTTAGGCTGGAAATACTACAAAAATCCCCTTAAGGAAGAAAGTACCGTTCCTTCAAACTTTGTTTTGAACAGTGCAAATTACGTTGTGCGTTTTACGGCCACCCCTCAGCCGGCCTATCTTGTGGCAGACTGGCATGTAAGCGGAAAGCATGAAGTTAATTTTGTTACCGGTTTTGAAAATCAGGGAAGCCAGGGGCAGGTTGCAGGTTTTTCTGTTGAACACGGTGCAACTCTTGATGAGTTTATAATAGAATATCCTGGTTATGATTTTTTAGGCTGGTATACTTCCACTGACGGGGGAAAGACCCTTTCTGAAAAACCTTACGATTTTTCTCAGCCTGTTTATAGAAAACTTACCCTCTATGCAAAGTGGTCTAAGCACCTTTACCACATTTATTACGATACGGACGGTGGTGAGTGGAAGGATGGCTACCAGCCGCCAGAGACTTTTACGATTGATGATGAAGTTAAGCTTCCAGATGGAAACAATATTACAAAAAAAATTCTGGAAACTACTTATGGCTTTACAGGCTGGATTTTGCAAGGCTCGCCTGAGGGTGAAAGAATTATTGATCGTATTCAAAAGAACACAAGCACAGATATATTCCTTAAGGCTTCATATCTGGCCGGGGCAGTAAACTATACTATTCTTGATAAGGAACAGAAACTGGATGAAAGTCTTTCTTATGCAATAGAAGAGTATAAAGAAACTAATATTACTACGGCTGGAACAGCTCTTACTGAAACTCAGGTTACTGGTGACGAAAGAGAAGGTTTTTATCTTCTTCCGATTAGCCAGCAGTTAATTCTGGAAGACGGCTCAACTGTTGTAGAGAGGGTATATGTAAGAAAACAAATAACCTACACCTTTGATCCTGGTTCCGGCGGTTACTGGGATGGTGATGAAAGCGATACCGATGTCAGAAGTATTGCAGGTCCTTACGGAGCCCGCCTTGACACAAGTTACATTACTGATCCTCAAAAACGTGGCCACACTTTAATGGAAAATAAATGGGATAAAGATATTCCGGAATTCTTTGGCCCTCTTGATGTTACCTTCTATGCAAATTATGCCCCAAACAAATATACGGTTCTTTTTGATACAAAGGGGCACGGACCTGTTTTAGGTATTGCCGGTAAGGAAGTTGAATTTGGTTCTACAGTTCCAAAGCCTGAAGAGCTGACTGAAAACGAGACTAAGACTGACGACAACTACCTCTTTGAAGGCTGGTTCCGTTCAGATGATGGGGGAGACACTCTCTATTCAGAAAGATATGACTTCTCCCTTCCTGTGGAAGAAGATTTTACCCTTTACGCAAAATGGAGCCGCCTTTATACAGTAACCTTTATGGGCCGTAAAGACGGCCTTGAAAACCAGGTTCTTGGAACAATACAATTTCCAGAAGGTCAAACTATAGACAGATGTCCGTATTTTGACTATACCGACGGCGATTATTGTTTCCAATATTGGAGCCGGGATCCTGAAGGAAATGAATATCTGGATTTATACAGTGAAATTGTAAACTCTGATATGACAGTTTATTCCTGCTGGAAACTTTCTGTTCAGGTAACCCTGAATAAAAATGATGGAAGCAACTGGTTCACTTCTTATAATGTTATTGTTGGTGATAGTTGTTATCTTCCAAATTTGGATTATGAATATAATGATTCCACTAATGAAAACTCTGATTCAGAGTTTTTCCTTGGCTGGGCTACGGATTCTTCTGCCACAGAACCAGAATATCTTCCTGGCGACTGTCTGGAAAACGTTACTCAGGATAAAAGTCTTTATGCCCTGTGGACAAACGAATACAGGACAGTAACCATAATTAATACAGTTTCTGATGAAAGCATATCGGCAAAAGTTGGAAAAGGCTCAAGAGTTCAATTATGGATCATAAGAAATAAGAGGGAGGTTTCTTTTACTCCTCCTTATGATTATTTTCATATGGATTATTTTACTGAAAATCCTGATAGTTATGATTCCAATGTTTCGAGCGGAGAATATATAACTGTAAATGAAGACCTTACCTTTTACGGCTGGTGGGGAAAAGACATATACTTTAACTGGAATTCCCCTGATTATTCTGATGGAATGTCTCCAGAATGGGGTTTTACATACATTTATGGGACTCAGTTTACAAATCCTGGCTGGGTACCAGATTGCTACGGCTATGATTTTACAGGCTGGTATACCACTCCAGACTGCAAAACTCCTGTAGATTTTGAAAACCGCAATATTCCGGATTTGTATACTGCTGAATATCCAAAAGTTTATGCCGGCTGGAAAAAGCATGTATGCAAAGTAAACTTTTTAGTGGACGGTACAGCTTTTGTAGAAGAGCAGGAAGTTGAATTTGGCGACTGTGTTTCTGAGCCTGAAACAGAACCTTCCAAAACCGGAAGCCAGTTCAGTTATTGGGTAGATGAGTGGGGAAATCCATACGATTTTACCAGCCCTGTAGAAAATGATATAAATTTATCTGCTTATTTTGAAGCTGACAAATGCACTGTAACTCTGGTTTATAATAATGGCGTAGATGAAAACAGAAGGATAATGGTAAACTGGGGTGACAATCTGGAATCTTATATGCCTCCAGAGACTCCTCAACGCACGGATTACATCTTTAATGGCTGGCACACTTCCAGTGACGGCGGAATTACTTTAAACGAGGAGCCATACCAGTTCACTAATGTTGAATCCTCCTTTACTCTTTATGCCGGCTGGGTTCCAAGAGATTATGATCTGGAATTTGAATTAAACGGAGGAAACTGGCTTTCAGGCTTTGATTATCCTTCATCATATAATGTAGAAGAGCTTCCTCTTAGCCTTCCTGCAGGTACAAATTGTGAAAAAGCAGGTTACGCTTTTGACGGCTGGTATATGGATTCTGAATGCAGCGGCCAAAAAGTTGAAAGTCTGGAAGAAGGCTCTAGCGGCCGCCAGCTTTTATTTGCCAAGTGGACGGAAAGCGACACAACTTACACTGTTTACCACTATTTTATGGATGTGGATGATGAAAACTCCTATGCCCGCAATGAAAGTTACACCAGTACTGCTAATGGCGTTACCGGTTCTCTAACAGATGCAGCAGCCTTAAATATTGAAGGCTTTGTTGCAAAACCCGTTAATCAGCAGATTATTCTTGCTGACGGTTCTACATGTGTAAATATTTACTACGACCGGGTTTTTGTAACAATTTCTTACGACGCAAATACTGAAGATTCAATTGCTCTTCCTTCTGATGCTCAAAAGCGCTATGGCCAGGTCTATTTCGTTGATTTTGCTGTAAGCAGGCCAAACTATACTTTAATCGGCTGGAACACAGAGGCTGACGGTAGTGGAAGCTGGTACAAGAGCGGAGAAACGGAAAGCTTTGCTGCGGGAACTGAAGACGTTCTTCTGTATGCCCAGTGGCAGGAAGTGCAGGGGGAGGTGCCTTCAATTACGGTAACCCTGCCTGAATATTCATCGATTAATCTTTCTGTTTCCGGAACAAAAATTGTAGTTTCCAATTCCTCTGCCTTCTCAAGCCTTGTCTGGTATCTGGACGGGGAAAATATTTCTGAAAATCCGGTTACCGGTGTAACTACAAGCAATATGGGAATGGATATCAATGCTTCAACCTTTAAGCTTTACGGCGTCCACGATATTTATGTGAATGCAACGGAAGCGGCAGGCGGAAAAGTTGTAACGGCATTTATTTCCCTGAAGGTGGAATAAGGGAGTGAAGGGTGATTTTATGAAAGAGTACAATAGACTTATGAAAAACAGACTTTCGCTTAAAAAATATTGGATTTCTCTTTTTGCTTTATGTCTTATTCTTCCGCTTCTGTTTTCTTCCTGTAATTTTGATTCAGACGGCGGAAGTAAAGACAACGCTTCCTACGGCTATGTAACTTTTTCTTTCGTAACCCTTCCGGGAAACTTTGACCACGTGGTTCAGCGGGAAGCTTCCAGAGATATTGTTCCTTCCATGGATACCGCCGTTCTTTCAGACCTGAAGCTTACAGGAAAGGCAAAAAATGCGGACGGTTCCTATCCTTCCGGGGCAGCAACAACTATTCGTACTGCACAAACTCTTTCTGCTTTGAACGAAGACGCCTCCGCCCACAAAATAAAGCTCAGAACGGGCACCTGGAGCCTTACTCTGAGCGCAAGTTATGAAGGAATAACCTACAGCGGAACGGTGGAGACTGTAATTCAGGAAGACGAAAACAATTCCCTTTCCTTTGCCCTTACTCCTGTGCTTGAGGATGGAAAAACCTATTACGGCGGCGTGGACCTGACCGTAAAATACAAGGGAGAAGCCACAAAGGCGGTTTTAACCTTAAAAAGCGAGGATGAAGCCACAACATATCTTACACAGGAACTGGAAATCCAAAGCCTTAGTGCTGACCCGGAAGACTATGACGGAAAAGTTGAAGTTATACGCTCTCTTTCTGATGCAGCGGAGCGTCTGGTAACAGGAACCTACAGCCTTTCCATCGATTTTTACGGAAACGAAACCCGGGATCTTTACCTTAACACCTATAAAGAAAATCTTGTAATTTCACCCTCCCTGACCAGCACGGAAACCAGAAAAATCTATCTGAATGAAATTTACTCTATAACCTATTATGTTGGCGCCCTTAAGGTGAGCCAGATTTCTGACATCAGCTTTGCTTCCAGCGCCCCGGCAGTTTATTCCATAAGGAGTGAAATAACTCTTCCTTCTCTGGTAAGAAGCGGTTTTACATTTATGGAATGGCGTGCGGGCTCTGAAACCGGCCCTGTTATTGAAAACATTGATACCAGCACAATCCGGAGCAACTCATATTTTAACGGTCGCGCCAAAGATGTTGAACTTTACGCCAAGTGGGACGAGGAGCCCTTTGCCCGGGTGAACGAAACCTTCTGCAGCACAAAGGATGAGGTAATCAGCCTTCTTGAAAATGCAGGGGCAGGCGACGAGCTTGAAATCTACTTCTACGGAGGAGCCGCTCTTACTGACATTGGAAAATCCAGCTCAAGCGGTACAATTTCCTATGCAATAAAGAATACCAATGCAGCAGCCGTCTCGGTGGATTTAACGGAGATTAAAAAAAGTACAAGCTACAATGATACAACATTCGATTTTAAAGAGTGCACAAAATTAAAGAATTTTGTAAATTCTGCATTTTCTACATACTCTATTATGTCTAATATGTGCGAGGGCTGTACGGCTCTGGAAACTGTTAAGATTTATCCTGCCAATACAAAAATTTATCCTCATGCTTTTGATGGATGTAAGAATCTAAGAGAAGTTATTTTTATCGACAGGGAAAATTCTTCCTGTACAAGTATTAGTTATGATGCATTTTTTAATTGCACTTCCCTTGAAAACTTTGAGTTTCCACCCAAAGTTTCTAGTGTTGGAAATTATGCATTTTACGGCTGTTCATCTTTGGAAAGCGTTACCTTTTCTTCAACTGCAGAGGCTGCAAGTTTTTCAATTGGAGATTATGGCTTTCAAAACTGTACAAGCCTAAAATCTGTAATACTTCCTGAAAATATTGTTAAAATTGGTCAGGATTGCTTCAGAAACTGTCCGGTACTTGAAGAAATTACATTTAAGGACACCGAATATTTATGGGATTTTAATGCACAGTCCTATGTAGGAGGCGGAGTCTATGAAGATGTTCATCTGGGCTATTTAAGAGTAAACAACCCTGCTAAAAATGCAAAGTATTTTTCTGAAATTTTTACTTATGATCATAGTTATTCATTTCAGTCAACTGCCACCAAAACAGATAAAACTGAAATTGAAACAACCTTAAAAACAGGTCTTTTCTTGAACTATCTTATCAAAGAAATTTGTGCAGGAAAATCTATAAAGAGCTTTGAACCTTCTTCTTCCTTCCCGGAAGCAGGGGGAACAATGCCTGATGAAGAAGATATTTACTTCCTTGATGATGCTGATGATGGGGATATAAAAGCCTGGGTTTCAGGAGACAAATTATATTATTATTCAGCTGAAAATTCCCTTAATGGTGCAAAAATTAAGGCTAATTTTAGGTCTAATAAAATTTTCTGGGAATGCTCCTGGTTTGAAAAAATTGATTTGAGTCCAGTGGATTTTTCTGAAGTAACCACCTTTGAGAATACTTTTTCCGGTTGTACTGTCCTGAATAACCTGATTTTACCGGATTCAATGAAAACTTCAAATCTTGTTTCTATGTATGGAATGTTCCAGAACTGTAAAGCTATTCAGAATGTTTCATTCCCGCCGGATTATGATTTTTCAAAGGTTGAAAACCTGGGATATTTGTTCAGTAATGCAATAGCCTTAAGGAGTGTTTCATTTCCTTCTGGAATTACTACAGAAAATCTTACCAACATGGGTAATATGTTTCGTACCTGTTCTTCCCTTGAAAATATTGATCTGAGCGATTTTGACACTTCGAAGGTTACCGATATGGGGTATACTTTTTCCGAATGTACTTCTCTTGAGACCATAATTCTTTCTGATAAGTTTACGGCTGTTTCTCTTAAGTATGCCGGAAAAATGTTTGCAAATTGTTCTTCTCTGGAATCCCTTGATTTAACACATTTTACTAATGCCCCGGATAGTGAAAAGCTTACACAAGCAGGTCACATGTTCGATGGCTGTTCCAATTTGAAGACATTAACGCTTCCTTCTCACCTTCGAATAAAGGGTAATGTTTATGATAGTAATTATAATTCTGGCATTAACTATCTATTTAATGATTGTAAAGAACTTACTACCATAAATAATCTTGATAAATTAGATGTGGAGGGAACAATATATCTTTCGGATGTTTTTTCGAATTGCAAAAAACTGACATCTATAGATATTTCTACCTTTAAAATTGGTGGAAGCGGAATTGAAAATGTTTATATTACAGGTATGTTCTATGGATGCTCAAGTCTTACTAGCATCACTCTTCCTTCAACAATTGGAGCCCCGGATGCGCCTGTTGGACTTAATTCTCTTTTTTCTGACTGTATATCCCTTACAGATCTTTCTTTTCTTGCTGATTCAGAAATTTATTCAAAAAAATCACTTTCATCACTATTTAGAAATTGTACGGGGCTTACTTCAATTGTTATACCAAAGTCTTTCCATATGGTAAAAACAGGAAGCGATTCCTATGTCACATGGCACATGTTTAATGGCTGTACCAATTTAAAATACATAGATATTTCAGTTCTTGGTATGGATGACAGTCTTGGTTCAAGTTATGAAAATTACGGATTGTGCCTGAATTGTAATAGTCTTGAAACAATCGTTGTCGGCCCTGACACTAAACTGTTATTTAAAATGTATGCACCATACAATAGTTCTTCCAGTGCAAATCCTATTACCGGCCAGGTCGGCACCAAAAATACCTCCGACGACACCAGCCTCTACAAAACCGACAGCGCAGATAGTCCGGGATATTTTACTTCCGTTTATTCGGTGTTTGTTTCCGGAAGCGATGCTGCTCCGGCGGGAAGCGATACTGACGGCGACGGAACAAAGTTAAAGCCTTTTGCTTCCATTACAAAGGCTGTGGAAAAAATAAATGAACGCATTACGGCCGGGGAAGATGCCAGCGGCGGCGAAGATACTGCAACTACGGAAAGCCGCGCCTATTTCACTCCGGGCTGGTCAATCATCGTAAAGGGTAATGTTCCTACAAACATAGAACTTGGGGAAGTAAAGGCAACCAGTCTTCTGATTCAGGGAACTGCTTACGGGGCAACTTCATCAGACCCTCATGGTGCCGAAAACTGCATTCTTTCTGGAAACAACAACGGAAGAATTATTACAGTAAATGAATATGCCCAGGCAACGGTAAAAAGTCCATTAACTTTTAAGAATATTAAGATTACCCAGGGAAGAATTGCAGACAGTAAGGGTGGAGCTCTTTACATAAATCACCCGGACTGCGAGGTTAATTTTGCAACTGGAACCCAGGTAACAGATAACTTTGCTCAGGCTGGTGGTGCAATTTTTTCTAAGAGTGATGTTAATGTTTATGCAAATACTCTGTTCAGCGGAAATTCTACAGATACAGCTTCAACTTCTTGTGGTGGTGTTTTCTATATAACTGACAGTGCAAAATTAATTATAAATGGTGGTATTTTTAATAACAATTCTTCGCCTCGTGGAGGAGTTTTAATTAACAACACTAATACAGAAGCAGAAATTAAAGGCGGAGATTTTACAGGAAATCATGCTGATACAGTTGATGGGCAAACTTCTTCTGGAGTTGGTGGAATTGCCTATGTTATTGGAACTCTTACTGTAAGCGGAGGAAACCTGGGGCCTCTTTCTTCCGGAACTGCAAATTCTGCTAAAGATGGTGGTGCAATATGTGGAGGCGGATCTTCATCTATTAATATATCAGGTGGAAATATATGCGGAAATACAGCTGTAAACGGAGGCGCTGTAAGCTCTTCTTCCACTGTTAAAATGACAGGGGGAAGCATATTCAATAATACTGCCACTAATTCAGGTGGTGGCCTTACGGTTGGCGGTAATGAGGGTAAATCTTTCTCTTTTGGTGGAGGCAGTATTTATTCTAATAAATCAAACGGTATGGGAGGCGGTATTTACGCCACCGGACCGGTT
>JAILKG010000103.1 GCA_024693915.1 Treponema sp. | reverse complement strand
TATAAACATAGTTCTGGATGTTTCCGGCAGTTTTTCCTTTGGTATTAATCAGCCAGTACAGATATTCAGTTAGTTCGATTCCACGTTCATTTTTGATTACTTCTAACGTAGTATAAAAATCTTCTGAAAATACAAATCCATATGAATTTTCAATTTCACTTCTTAACTTACTAATAAATAAAGACTGACTTACTTTAGTAGTAGTTAGTTTATTAGTATTTTTATTTATATTTAGTAGTTGTACATTTTGTGCATCGCCGGATGTATGATTTGTACATGCGTACTGTACAGAATGTACATGGCCCTGTTCAAAATCAGCATCGCACTGTACGTTTTGTACATCGTCTTTTTCAAAGATTCCGACTGTTCCATCAGGAACCTCATTGACGATATAAGTAATCGAATTATCGCTAAGCTTTGAAATTGTAAGATAGCCGTTTTCCTGAAGTTCTCTCAACGCAGTCTTGATGGAAGTTCTGCTGTTGCGGTTATACTCCTCAAGTTTTGCCTTATAGAGTGTCCATGATTTTGGAAGGCTTAGAATTTGAACGATTAAGCCTCTGGCTCCCATGGAAAGCCTTGTGTCCTGCAGGCATCTGTTTGAAATGCAGGTGTAACTGTCCTTGTGTTTTTCCCGGACAAAAGTTATGTTTCCTTTCATGTTTGATATTTGCGCCGGAAATAAAAAAGCCCGGCGCTTTCCTAAAATGCAATCCGCCGAAAGCTCCGTTTGGAAGCTGTTCGGAAAGGATTGTAAGTTAGTTCCACGCCAGGCCATTCAGTGATGTACTGGAAGTGACTTCTGTCATCTGAAACTCAGATCAAGAAGAATATAAAAAAGGGAAGGTCCGGCTCAACGAACTGAACCTTCCCAGGTGGTAAGGCCCGCGGATTTCGGACCTTATTTCCTGTTTAAGCCGTTTCCTTTTCGGAAACTGTTTCTGCAGAAGATGCCTGAACTGCTTCCATCAGGATGTTCATGGCGTATTCTGTTACAGAAAGATTTGCAGTTTGAGCTGCATTCTGAATCAAAGCAAAGTCTTCAGGTTTAAACTTAAGACTGAGCTTTTCAACGGCAGGTTTTTCTGAAGAAGGCTTCTTTGCTTTTGGAGAAGATTCTGTTGCAGGGGATGCAGTTTTCTCTTCTGCATGTTCCTCAGTAGTTTCAGATTCAACTTCAGCCGAAGCAGAAGCAACCTCTTCAGCTTTTTCTTCAGACTCTTTCGGAACTTCTTCCTTAGCCTTCATTTCTTCCTTCATGGAATTGTAAGCTTTGTTCAGACTGATTTCGCCGTTCTTAAGTGCATCCTTAAGTTCATCGTTTGCCTTAAGATCAACTTCCTTTGCCTTTGAAATCTGACGAGGTGAAACTCCAAGCTTTTCTGCGATTTCAACATCTGTGAAAAGTTTGTTGCCTTCTTCGTCCTTCATTGCAGCAACTGTGTGATAGGTATCAATCAGAACTGAATCATCAGCGATGTTACGGCGGTTCATCTGAAGTCCAAGTTCATAAAGAAGTGCATCCTTACGGCTTTCAAACTTCTTGATGATAACCGGTACCTTTGTGATGCCTGCTATCTGACATGCCATATAGCGGCTGTTTCCATCAAGGATGGCATAGTTTTCATCAATTATGATTGTCTGGGATTTATCAAATCCGTTTGCCTTCATATCTTCAGCAATGCGCTGAACCTTGTCTTCTTCCTGTTTGAAAACTGCCTTGTAGTCTTCATCAAAATGAAGTTTGTCGATTGATACTGTGAAAATCTTGTCTTCAAGAGTTACTGCTTTTGCAGCCTTGTTCAAAATGTTATTAAAAAAGTTCATATAAATCCTCTTATGCTTTAATGGCACCGCTTAAGCGACACCTTTGAATTTCAGACTTCTGCTTCTTGATAATGCTTTTGATGCATTCCATTTGATTACAGGAATGCATGAATAGTCTGTTAAGGATCCATCCTTTACATTGACTACAAAGATTATCTCTCCGTAGAAAACACGAAGCCTGTTGAGGTCG
>JAILKG010000101.1 GCA_024693915.1 Treponema sp. | reverse complement strand
CCGATTACACCTGTTGGTGCCGCAGCAAACTATGTTCATATGAAGGTTGGACCTTATTTGAGTTCGGATTCTGCACGAAGCGGAAGAATCGGCTTTAGCTTCAGAAACGGTGCTGGTGTATTCAATATGCCGGGATATATGAAGTCTTCTGGAGGGGCTTCAACCTTCTCTGGAAATGTTACTGTAATTTTTGAATCAAACTCTACATATTCATATGCTCATATTTATTCGGAAAACGGTTCATTTACTGTAAATAATTATAAATATACAGCGACATGGTGTGCCAACGTTGAAAAAATAGCAAACTTCCCGACTAACAGTTCTGGAAAGCATTATCTTACTTTCACAGTAACAAATTCTGATGGATTAAAAGTTATGCTGGCAAACTCATCGAATGACCAGGTAACTTCTGGTGATGTACCTCCGATTTTAGCAGCTGGAACTTATACACTTTCTGCTGACGGAAAGACCCTTACAGGTTCAGGAGAAACAACTTCTTATTCAACTCTCTATAGTCATACAAAGATTGGTCAGAACTACCAGGGCTTTACTTACAATGATTTTGCATGGGATGCAAATGGTGAAACCTATGGTGCAGCCCTTTGTTCTGATACATCTGGAAATGACGATATGAGTGCAAACTTCCAGTTCTTCTCTCGTGGTTATGGAGAAAACTCTGATTCTCTTAATTTCAATTACTATAACTGTAAAAATGGACGCCGTATCGAAAACACAAAGAATAGTGCTGGAACCTATGATGAAAGACGAGTAATGTCTCCTGCTATGACAACATTTGTTGCTGACAGTAAGACTTACGTTTACATGGCATACTGGGATCACCTTGAAAACCGAATTATTTATCGTGTAGGTTCTGTTGGTGGAACTGGAGCTGCAAATGCAAATGATATCGGACTTGGATTACGCGATTTGTGCGGACTGACGACACATCATTCTAAATACAATTCAGGGTCAGATGTAGGTAAACTTGGAAGTACTGGTTATGCTAACAGAAACTCTACAGATACAAATTATGTTGGTGATTCAAGAAGTGGAGAAGGTGAGGCATATACTTATGTAAATGTGCTTGAAAGCTTTAGAGGAGTAACTGATGCCTATGTTACCGTAGGTGCACTAAGTGATGGTTCTGCAGTGGTTGCGTGGTTTGATGATGTAAGTAGAGAACTGAAAGCTGTAAAAATTTCAAAGAGCGATATGCTTTCAAAAACTTTGAATGCAAAGTCATATACACCGACAATTCTTTCTGTTAATGGTGGTGCTCATGTTTCAATGTCAGTAGATTTGTCTGATGGAATTCATCTTGCTTATGCAAGTAATTCTGGAGCTAATCTATATTACGCATATGTCACAAGCACTTTGTCTTCTGTAGAAGAAGTACTTGTTGATGTAAGTGATGATGTAGGAGATTATTGTTCAATTGACGTGGCACGAGAATCTAGTTCAAAACCATGGATTCCTGTAATTTCTTACAAGAGCAATGTTGCAACAAAAACAAAGATTGCTTATCCTGTGTTCGATTCTTCTGCATCTGCTAGCGCTAAACCTTCTGCGGGTTCTGATTCAGCAGGATTTTATACCGGAGCTTGGTCAATTAGTACTCTGCCATCTTCAAATAAATCTATAAATGATACGATAAGTACCGGATATAATAAAAAATGGTCAGATGGAACATGGCAGAATTTTGCCGTTATAAATGAAGTAAGCACCGCTACTACTGCATATTATACAATTTGTAATTCTTCAATAGTTAGTGGAAATGGAACATCTAATCCTGTTGTTGGTTATGCAGTTGCAAATGGCGCTATCGAAATGGCTCAGAAGAAGTAGCAGGGGATTTTAAGGGGGCTGCCTGCTTCCCTTAAAATTGCACCCCCCTTAGGAGAGGGGGTACAGTCAGGCATAGCCTGCCTGGACGCATTTTGGTGGAGAATCCTAAATCTACCTGCTGTTGCAGCTCGATTTTTAACGGATTTCCGATAAGAGGGGGGGGGGACTTCCCCCTCCTTTATTTTTGCCTTCCGTTGACTTGAATCTTAAAGCTAGGTAAAATGTAAAAATGTTTGATGTAAAAGAAACTGATTTTTTTGATATTGAAGACGAAGCTTTTGACACCGTAATTGAAAAGGGTATTAAATTTACAGGAAGCATAAAATTTGTAAAACCTTTTATGATTCGCGGAAAGGTGAACGGAAGAATTGATGCTACCAGCGACCTTGTTGTGGATACGGATGCTGAAGTAAATGCCGATATAAATGCCGTGCGGGTTCTTGTAAAGGGCAAGGTTCACGGTAATGTTACTGCAAAAAAACTGATTTTTGTGTCTGCCTCGGGAACTCTGGACGGAGATATTACTTCCAGTCAGGTAGTTCTGGAACCGGGCAGTACATTTACCGGCCGCTGTACTATGTTGAAATCTGAATAGGTGAACATATGAAAAAATATTTTTTTATTTCTTTCTTGCTTTTGCTTTTTATTGCGCCTTTTTATTCTCAGGGTGTAAAACAGGATGCCCTGGTTCTTTACAATAACGGAAAATATGCTGAGGCTATCAGTGTTTGCAGTCAGGAAATTGAAGAAAATCCTAACAGAATTGAGTCCTACGTTGTAATGTGCTGGGCTCTTGTCAGAAACAAGCAGTATTCTGAGGCAGAGCAGAGGGCTAACGATGGCCTTGCTCTAAGTCCTTACGATTTGCGTCTGATTGAAATTTTGGGAGAAGCCCGTTACTATCTGGGAAAAAATAACGGTGCTATGGAACAGTTCCAGAAATATGTTGCAAGTGCCCCTGAAAGCGGACGCCGTGTGGGAACTGCCTATTATTTTATGGGGGAAATTTATATTCGTCAGGCCCGCTATCAGCATGCGGATATTTCCCTGTCTGCGGCAGTAAAAAAAGAGCCTTTGATTGAAAAGTGGTGGATACGCCTTGGATATGCCCGTGAAATGGCCGGAAATTATTCTCAGGCAGTTGAAGCCTATGAGGAAGCCCTGCGCCTGAACTCTTCTTCTGTGGAAGCTGAAAGAGGTCGTTCAAGAGTTTCTGCTAAACTCCAGTAGTTTACGGGCATAGGGCCATAGAACTTTTTATCCCCAGACTTTTTAGATATAAACAAGATGGATATTCATTTTGAAACCACCGGCTGCCGCTTGAATCAGATTGAATCTGAAGGGGCGGCACGTCTTTTTACTGACCTTTCTTTTTCTGTTTCTCTTAATCCTTTAAGTGCAAAGTCCCCAGTGGATGAAAACACTTTTTTGTGCGTTATAAATACCTGTTCGGTAACCCAAAAGGCTGAGCAGAAGGACAGGCGCATTATTCGTCTGGTTCTTGAAAAGTGCCCCTCTGCCTGCGTGGTTGTTACCGGCTGCTATGCCCAGTTAAGCCGTGATTTTATCAATTCCATGGATCCCCGAATTGCCGCCCTGCCTGGTCTTTTGAAAAACCGCATTCAGGAAGTTGCTTTTGCCCTGGATGAGAAAAGAAAAGCAGGCGGTCTGAAAGTGACAGGGCTTGTGGATGGGAAGAATCCGCGGGAGGCTGATTCAGAAGCTGCCGGTCAAAAAGAGGGTTGTCCGCAGGGGGCTGATTCAGAAGCTGCCGTTCCGCAAGAGGCATGCTTTGATGAAAATGGGGATGTTTTTTCCCCGGTGGAATTTGCACGATATTTAAGGGAAAGTGTATTTTTCCGGCCTTCTTCTAATCCATCTGTAAGCGAAAATGCCTTTGCTTTTTCAACTGATTCCTTTTTGAATCATTCAAGGGCCTCCATAAAAATTCAGGACGGCTGTAACTGTGCCTGCTCCTATTGTACAATTCACACTGCAAGGGGTAAGTCAATTTCCCTGGATGTTCAGACTATAATCGACAGAGTCAGGTCTCTGGAAAAAGCAGGGCTTGAAGAAGTTGTTTTTACTGCGGTGAATATAGCCCAGTACCGGGGCTCCTATAATGGTGACTTGCTGGATTTTGGACATCTTTTGAAACTCTGCCTTAAAAATACTGAAAAAATCGCCTTTAGAATTTCAAGCCTTTATCCGGAAACTATTGACGATTATTTTCTGGAAGTAATAAAGGACAGGCGAGTCAGACCACATTTTCATATTTCGGTTCAAAGTGGAAGTAATAGAGTTTTAAAAAATATGAGGCGGGCCTACAGCAGGGAAAGACTGATTGAAGTCTGCTCTAAGCTTAGGGAATCAAAAGAAAATCCATTTATTGCCTGCGACATTATAACCGGCTTTCCTGGAGAGAGTGAAGAAGATTTTAATCTTTCTAAACTTTTAGTTAAAGAATGCAATTTTTCCTGGGTTCATGTTTTTCCTTTTAGTCCACGGCCGGGAACTCCTGCTTTTTCCATGACAAATCAGGTTCCTGAAGGGGTAAGGGGAGAAAGGGCAAAAAAACTTCTGGCTCTGGCTTCTGAAAACAAAAAGAAATATATTGAAGAATGTAAGGGCCGAACTTATCAGGCTGTTCTTGAAAATGTAAAAAAACCGGTTTTCTACAAAAATTCAGAGAAAATTAAGGTATTTCACGCCGTAACTGAAAACTTTCTGCATACAGAACTCTGTCTTCCTGTTAAAGATGCCGCCGCTTTTAAGCAGGGAATGACTGTAAATGTAAGGATAACGGAGCCTTTGTCTGAGGGCGTGAGCAAGGGTGGAGAGATAGACTGCCTTTCAGAAATGGAGGGGATATAATTCTGGAAGATAGAATGATTAGAGCGGCTTATGACTGGCTGTGAAACTTGCAGAAAAGTGTCTGAAATAAGGGACTTGTAAGCGGGTGGGCGTAACCTTCAGGTTTTGAAAAAAATAAAAAAAGTTAGATTTTTTAAGGACTGACACTTGAAATAAAAAGTGAAAGATGATATATTTATCAAATACGGTTCCGTAGCTCAGCTGGATTAGAGCACATGCCTTCTAAGCATGCGGTCGGCAGTTCGATTCTGCCCGGAATCAAAGGCTGTCTTTTTAAGACAGCCTTTTTTTTATGTCTGAAAAAAATTAATGTTTTTTTGAAAAATCCCAGAAAGAGAAGCAGGGGCTGAAGGAGAAAAGTTTTGACGGAAAATCAGAGTAAATCGTTTGATAACGGCTTTTTTTATTCAGCTTCTCAGTTTTATAAAGAAATTTTCGGAGTAAAAACCTATAAAATTTCTTTGATGGCAGCCAGAACCTGTCCAAACAGGGATGGAAGCAAGGCTTATGGAGGCTGTATTTTCTGTTCCGAAAAAGGCTCAGGTGATTTTGCGGAAAGTACTTCTGACATAAAAGATGCGGTGGAAAGGGCAAAAGTCCGCCTTTCAAAAAAGATAAAAGAGGGGCAGGAAAAAGCTTTTATTGCATATTTTCAGAGTTTTTCAAATACTTACGGCGACCCTGATTTTTTGAAAAATAAATTTCTTTCAGCCTTGGACTGCCCTGATGTGAGGGGACTTTCAATTGCAAGCAGACCTGACTGTTTAAATCCGGAAATTATTTCTGTCTTACAGGAATTGAGCAGGAAGGCTTTTCTTCAGGTTGAACTAGGCCTTCAGACTTCAAATGAAAAAACAGGTGAATATATAAGGCGTTTTTATACAAATCAGGATTATGTAAAGGCAGTAAAGCTTTTAAAAGCTAATGTGCCTGACTGTCATATTGTAACTCATCTTATATACGGTCTTCCCGGTGAAAATAAAGATGATATGCTTAAAAGTCTTGATTTTGTTCTGGAAAATGGCAGTCATGGAATAAAAATTGCCTCCCTTCATGTTTTAAAAAATACTCAGCTTTGTAAAGAATATCTTGAAGGCAGGGTAAAATGCCTTGAAATGGATGAATACTTTGATCTACTGGGGCAAAGCCTTTTAAAGATACCTGAGGATATTGTGGTTCACCGTCTTACAGGAGACGGTGATAAAAAACTTCTTCTTGCTCCCCTCTGGACCTGGGAAAAAAGAAAGGTTTTAAATTCCATGACCCAGTATTTTAAAGAGCACAATATAGTTCAGGGCAGGGGACTGTAAAAGTTAATCGCCGGCGACGGAGAGCGGCCTGGCGGTGGTGAATGTAGTGCCGGGAAAGGCGAGAGGCCTGCCGGTGGGTGGAAAAATAGTAGTGCCGGGGATGGCGACCGACCTGCTCTGATTGTAAATAGAAGAGTTTTCCAATATAATCTTTTTTATGATAATTTCTGGCAAAAAAAATACTTTTAAAGCATCAGTAAATGGCTTTTCCGCCTTAAAATCTATTTTATTTCTATATATATTATTTATTTCTTTTCTTTCAGGCTGTAAACAATCAAGCGATCCTCTTCAGGATAAAAAAGAAAAATATTCAAGAGCATCCTCGTCGCTTTTTGTTTCAGAAATAAATGAAATTCAGAAAAAAAAGAAAGATGCCCTGAACGATTTTATAGATTCTCTTTCTCCCCTTGATATGGTGAGGGAACTTTTTATTGTAAATCTAGAGGGAAATAAAGTTTTTCATCCGGTAGAAAAACTTGAATTTCTTTCCTTGAGTCCAGAGCTTGAAGCCTGGACTTTTGAAAGAAAGTCAGGCGGTGAGTCCCATTATAGCGGACAGGATTTTTCTTCTCAGCCCCTTCTTCCCGGCGGTTATATTTTCTTTTCATATAATCTTTCTGACGAAATTGAAGAAATAATGAATTTTACTGATTCAATTCGTGCTTTCTATATCAAGAGAGGCCTTGTTCCTCCTTATCTTACCCTGGACCAGGAGGGGGGCTTTGTAAACAGACTTAGGACGGTGAACGGGCCTCTTCCTTCTTCTTTAAGGGTTTCTGAAAATCTTTGTCTTTCTCAGGCTCTTGACTTGTATTCCCTGCAGGCCAGACAGATGAAGGCTCTGGGCTTTGATATGAATCTGGCTCCTGTTAGCGAAGTTCAGAATGAGCAGAACGAAAAATTTTTAAACGGTCGTTCTTTTGGTTCTCTTGAAAATGTTCTTGTTTATTCCAGAGCTTTTATCAACGGCATGCAGAATAATGGAATTTCCTGTGTCTTAAAGCATTTTCCCGGAAATACAAACCTTGACCCCCATACCGGGCTTCCGGAACTGCCTTATTCCTACGAAACTTTGATGCAGGATACTCTACCTTTCAGGGAATTTGCTTCAAAAAATGCTGTTTCCGCTTCGGCTCTTCTTATGAGTCATGCCAGAACCAGGGCTTTAGATCCGGATGTTCCTGCCTGCCTTTCTGAAAAATGGGTAAAGGAAATTATAAGAGATAACTTTTCTTTTGATGGAATTGTTTTTTCAGATGATATTTTTATGAAGGCTTTGCGTGATAATGGATACCCTCCTGAAAAAGCTGTTCTTATGGCCATAAAAGCCGGTGTTGATATCATTATGATTTCAGAAAAACGCTTTGCTTCTTCTGCAAGGGTAATTCTTGAAGAAATGAAAAATGATTCCGATTTTTACAAGGAAGTTAAAAGGGCGGTAAAGCACGTCTTTCAGTATAAAATAAAGGCAGGTCTTTTAACTTTTGAAAGACTTACTGGCTCTAGGGATGAACTTTTCCAAAATGAAGGAGAGGAGCAGACTGGCGGGAACAATTCCTTTGGCCAGGAGCAACCAGCTGGCGGGAACAATTCCTTTAGCCAGGAGCAATCAGCTGGCGGGAACAATTCCTTTGGCCAGGAGCAACCAGCTGGTGGGAACAATTCCTTTAGCCAGGAGCAATCAGCTGGCGGGAACAATTCCTTTACCCAGGAGCAATCAGCCGCCTGGGAAAATCTTTCTGCTGGTCAAGCTCTTGAGTCTGCTTCCAGTGTAAAATCCCGGGAAAATCTTTCTGCAGGCGAAAAAAACTGCCTTTCCTATCGTCTTTGTCCTTCAAATCCTTACGGCAAGGTTTTAGACAGAATTGTTTACTTTAGGGAAGCCTACAAAGAAAATGTTGATTTTTATATTCAGCATTTTAAATAGGTGGAAGTTAAATTTAGTAGCATAAAAATGCTTCCGGTGGATGGCTCCCGGTGAGAACGCGCCAGCAAAAAAAAACTGAAAAAAAAAGTCTTAAAAAATACTAAGGCGGTTTTATGTCAAAAAAAAATGAAAATACACAGGCTCAGAAGTTAAAGGGAGAAGAGGGCTTTGAAAACTATTATTTTTCTATTTTTGGACAGCGCTGGCAGGAAATAAAAAAGGCCTTTTGTCAGGAAAATGTATATGCCCGAATTTTTTCTGAAGGGAGGGAAGATTATTTTTTAGACCCTGCAAGCCTTTTTGCTGCTTTCCAGCTTCCTCTGGATAATGCCAGCCGAATTTTAGACATGTGCGCTGCTCCAGGCGGAAAAAGTCTTGTTCTTGCCCACAGGATGAAAAACGATGCCTTCCTTCATTCCAACGAACGCTCTGGGGCAAGAAAAGCCCGTCTGGCTCAGGTCTGTTCCGCTTCCCTGAATTCTGAAATTCTTGAAAGAATTAAGATAACAAATTATGACGCCGCCTTGATGTGTAAAAAGGAAAGCCAGACTTATGATGCTATTCTTCTTGATGCACCATGTTCAAGTGAACGCCATGTAATGCTTGATAAGAAATATCTGGATATGTGGACAGAAAACCGGATAAAAACTCTTTCTATGGAGCAGTGGGCTTTGATTTCAAGCGCTTACAGACTTATGGCTCCCGGTGCTGTTCTTCTTTATTCAACCTGCGCCATTACTCCAAAAGAAAATGATGCAATAGTGGAACGCCTTTTAAAAAAGTTTGATGATACATATTTAGTTTTTGATGAAAAAGGCACAAATCCTTCTATTGATTTACAAAAAGTTTCTTCCTTTGCCGTAAGTCAGGGAAATTTTAAACTAGAAGATTTGAAGCCTGAAAAAACTCCCTTTGGCTATCACATTCTGCCGGATAAAGCCTCTGGTGCAGGACCAATCTGGTTTTCTCTCATAGGAAAGAGGTAGAACAGTGCCTGGGCTTAGTGCATTATTGGTTTAATACATATACCATGATAAATAATTCAGAGCAATTGACATAGTCATAGATTTTCATTAATATTTTTCTATTATATTGCTATTATACTTTTTAAAAGAGGTTTTGAATGTCAGGACATAGTAAATGGGCAACCATTAAACACGCAAAGGGTATTGCCGATGCAAAGCGCGGTAAAATCTTCACAAAATTTATCAAGGAAATTTCTATTGCAGCAAGAATGGGTGGCGGAGATCCAAACGCAAACCCACGTCTTAGAACAGTAATCATCAAGGCACGTGCTGCTAACATGCCTAAAGACAACATCGAACGCGCAATCAAGAAGGGAACTGGTGAAGACGGCGGAGCAGCATACGAAGAATATCTTTACGAAGGATATGCTCCTGGCGGAGTTGCAGTAATGGTTGAGGTTCTTTCTGATAACAAGAACCGCGCAGCTGCAGATGTAAAGAATATTTTTGCAAAGAACGGCGGAAACCTTGGAACTTCTGGTTCTGTAAGCCGTATGTTCCAGAGAAAGGGAACAATCGAACTTGACGCTGAAAAAGTAAACGAAGACGAAGTAATGGAAGTTGCCCTTGAAGCAGGTGCAGATGATATCGTAAACGAAGACGGAATCATCACTGTAACAACTGCTCCAGATGCATTCTCTTCTGTTGCTGAAGCTCTTCAGGAAAAAGGATTTGAAACACTTTCTGCTGATGTAGGAATGGTTCCAGATGCTTATACTGCTGTAGATAAGGAAACTGCTGCAAAAGTTCAGAAACTTATCGACAAACTTGAAGATAACGACGATGTTCAGAACGTTTACCACACAGCTGAATATCCAGATGATTTTGAAATGGACGAGTAGTCTTAATTTCTAACTTTTATAGTGCTGCCCTTTCTGACCTTTCAGAGCCGGGCAGCATTTTTTTTTGCCTTTAGCTTTTAATTTTTTTTATTTTATTTTTCCCGGAGGTTTTATAAATGCGAAATACCAGCCAATCTTTTACTCAGCTTCCTGGCTCTGTAATCGCCTCTCCAAAGGGAAAAGTGCGCCGTATTATCGGCATAGATCCTGGGCTGGCAAATACAGGTTTTGGAATTGTGGATTTTGAAAACGGCCGCTACAGAATGGTAAGCTACGGCTGTATTACAACAAAGTCAGAACTTTCTCATTCTGAAAGACTTTTGACCATTTATTCCAAGCTTCAGGCTGTTATTCAGGAATTCAGACCTGACCAGAGCTGTATGGAAGCTCTTTTTTTTGTAAAGAATGTTACCAGCGGTATAAGTGTTGCAGAAGCCAAGGGAGTCGTTACTTTATGCCTTGCCCAGAATGCCATTCCTGTTGATGAATACAAACCTAATCAGATAAAAAAAGCGGTTACAGGAAGTGCAAATGCAGATAAAGATCTGGTTGAGCGCTATGTACAGCTTTTACTAAACCTTAAGGAAAAACCAAATCCAGACCACGCTTCAGATGCTCTTGCCTGCGCAATCTGTCATATCCATACTACTTTAAATCCATGACATTTTTCTGATATAATAAAAGTATGTTCAATTCCATTAGCGGCGTAATTACCGGTAAATTTGATAAATCTCTCCATCTTTTGAATTCAGGCATTGAATGGGATATTCTGGTTCCTGATTCAAGTTTGAATATGCTGGGACCTGTGGGCTCTGAAGCCAAAGTTTTTACCTGGCTGCAGCACACAGAACAGCTTATGAATCTCTATGGTTTTGCTTCTAAAGATGAAAGGGATTTATTTTTTGATCTTCTGAAAGTTGATGGAGTTGGTCCAAAAGGCGCATTAAAAATAATGAGCAATGTGTCTTCTTCCCGTCTTTCTGAAATTCTTGAAAGGGGAGACCTTGAAATGCTGGAAAAAATTCCCGGAGTTGGTAAAAAAACTGCGGGAAAACTCCTCCTTGCTCTGAAGGGAAAAGTTCGTATAAGCGAAGAAAAGACAATTGTTCGAACAGAGTCTTCCGAATTTCAGGATGTTATTATTTCTCTTTCATCAATGGGCTTTGATAAATCTCTGGTTCAGTCAAAAATTGCTGAACTTTCCCAGCGCTTTGAAAAGGAAGGGGCTTTTGCAGGAAAGAGCAAAAAAGAAAAGGAAGACCTGCTTTTTAAGAAAGCAATTGTGGAATTGAGCTGATATGAAGGAATTTGAAGAAACCGAATTTGATACAATAGTCCGGGCAGATTTTAAGAGTCTGGAGGACAATGATTCTTCTCTGCGTCCCCGCATGCTGAAAGATTTTTTAGGTCAGGAGCAGATTAAGAAAAATCTTTCTACATTTATTCAGGCGGCAAAACAGAGGGAAGAAAGCCTTGATCATCTTCTTTTGATAGGACCGCCGGGACTTGGAAAAACAACTCTGGCTCAGATTACTGCAAATGAGCTGGGGGTTGATTTTAAGGTAACAAGCGCGCCTGCTCTGGATAAGCCAAAGGATCTGGCAGGCATTTTAAGCACCATTACTGAAAGAACAGTTTTCTTTATAGATGAAATTCACCGCTTAAAGCCTGCAATTGAAGAAATGCTTTATATTGCCATGGAAGACTATGAACTGGACTGGATTATTGGTCAGGGACCGGCTGCCAGAACTGTTAGAATTCCTATTCCTCATTTTACCCTGATTGGAGCAACTACCAAGGCAGGAAGTGTTTCAAGTCCTTTGAGGAGCCGTTTTGGTTTTATTCCCCGTTTTGACTTTTACACATTTGAAGAACTTTCCATGATTATCAAGCGCTCTGCTTCAATTCTGGATGTTAAAATTGCCGATGATGCCGCTCTTCTTCTTGCAAAATGCTGCCGGGGAACTCCTCGTGTTGCAAACAGGGTTTTAAGAAGAATGAGGGACTTTGCCCAGATGGAAGGCTCGGATAAAATTTCCTTGAGCACTGTAAAACTGGGGCTTTCCCAGCTTGAAATTGACGAATTGGGCCTTGAAAAGTATGACAGGGAAATCTTAAAATCCATAATCACTAATTTTGGCGGAGGCCCTGTAGGAGCCGAAACCCTTGCAATCAGCATTGGTGAAAGTCTTGACACTCTTGAGGATTACTACGAACCATATCTGATTCAGTGCGGACTTTTACAGAGAACTCCAAGAGGTAGAATGGTAACTCCCAGAGCCTACGAACATCTTAAAATAGAAAGAAAAGAGAGAAAAGACGATCAGCCTTCACTTTTTGAATAATTAATAAATTCACAGGAAATAATATGAAAACTTCTGATTTTTATTTTGATTTACCGGAACATCTTATTGCCCAGCATCCAAGCAATGAAAGGGGCCAGGATAAACTTATGGTTCTGGACAGAAAAAAAGGAGATGTCCTTCATAAAATGATGGACGATCTTCCTTCTCTTATTACTCCTGATACCCTGATGATTTTTAATAATTCCAAGGTCAGAAGAGCAAGAGTTTACGGAATAAAAGAAAGTACCGGTCGGGAAACTGAGTTTATGTTCCTGAATACAATTAAAAGCGACCTTACTATGTGGAATACCATGGTAAAATCTGCAAAAAAACAGAAACCGGGAATGAGATATACCTTTCCTGACGGAAGTGTGGGAACTATTGTGAATGTTGAGGGAAATGCAGGAACAGAATTCCGAGCCATGTCTTTTGATTTTTCTCTTACTGAAGACTGGTTTGAAAGAAATGGTCATATTCCTCTTCCTCCTTATATCAAAAGGGGAGATACAGAGGAAGACAGTGAACGCTATCAGAATGTTTATGCCACAGATACAGGAAGCGCCGCCTGTCCTACAGCCGGTCTTCATTTTACCAAGGAAATGCTTGCCCGCCTTGACCAGGCAGGAATTGAGAGGGACTTTGTTACCCTTCATGTAGGTCTTGGAACTTTTTTGCCTGTAAGGGAAGAAGAAATAGAGAAGCATAAAATGCATGAAGAATGGTATTCCATTCCTCTGGAAACTGCTGAAAAAATCAACAGGGCAAAAAGAGAAGGAAGACCGATTCTTGCAGTTGGAACTACAAGCGTAAGAACTCTGGAAAGTGCTGCTCAGGAACTTTTAAAAAAGAGGAAAGATAGACTTCTTCCTGATGACGGAGATGTAATTAAAGCGGGTACTTCAAAAACTTCTATTTTTATGTACCCGGGCTATGATTTTAAGGTTGTGGATAAAATGTTCACCAATTTTCATACTCCGGAAAGCACCCTGATAATGCTTGTAAGTGCCTTTGCCGGCAGGGAAAATATCCTGAACGCTTACCGAACCGCCGTTCAAAATGAATATCGCTTCTTTAGTTATGGCGACTGCATGCTGATAAGGTAGCGTAATTTTTCTCCTTTCTTGCCAATAGCGACAAAAAGTGATATTTTGTCAAAATAATATTTTTTATGGGGTTTTTTATGTATAAACCAGAGCTTTTTAATACGCTCAAAACTTATAACGGAAAACAGTTCCTTCAGGATGCAATTGCGGGCATCATCGTTGGAATTGTAGCTCTTCCGCTTTCCATCGCTTTTGCAATTGCTTCAGGCTGCAGTCCTGAAACAGGACTTTACACCGCAATTATCGCAGGTTTTTGTATTGCGGCTTTTGGTGGAACCAGATGTCAGATTGGCGGACCAACCGGTGCTTTTACGGTAATTATTTATGCTATCGTGAATAATCCACAGCTGGGATTAGGTGGACTTGCCACAGCAACAGTTCTTGCAGGTATTCTTTTAATTCTTCTTGGTGTTTTTAAGCTGGGTGGTCTTGTAAAGTTTATTCCTTATACAATTGTTGTTGGTTTTACAGCCGGTATTGCAGTTACAATCGCTACAGGACAGATAGGAGACTTTTTAGGTCTTACTCCATCTTTCCCTCTTACAGTTTTGGGACATGAATACGCAAAGATGCCTGGAACTTTTGCAGGAAAAATCCTTGTTTACGCTTCTTCAATTACAAGTATTAACTGGTACTCCTTTGGTATGGCTCTTTTTTCTCTTGTTCTGATTTTCCTCTGGCCAAAAGTAACAAAAAAGATTCCAGGAAGCCTTGTGGTGATTATTCTTGCAACTGTAATTCACCTTATAATTTCAAAAACTTTAGGCTGGCATACAGACATAATCAAGGACAGATATACAATTCCTTCAGGTCTGCCAAAACCTGCTCTCCCTGATTTTAGAATTTCTACTATTATAAATGTATTCCCTACGGCTGTTTCAATTGCAGTTCTTGCAGCAATCGAATCCCTGCTTTCTGCAGTTGTGGCTGACGGTATGATCGGTACAAAGCATAATTCTAACCACGAACTTATCGGTCAGGGAATTGCCAATATTTTTAGCCCGCTTTTCGGCGGACTTCCTGCAACAGGAGCAATTGCCCGAACTGCAACTAACATTAATAACGGAGGAAGAACTCCGGTTGCCGGAATAATTCATGCCATTGTTCTTCTTCTTATCATGATGCTTTTTGGAAAATATGTTGAGTATATTCCTATGGCATCTCTGGCTGCGGTTCTCATGAGCGTTGCATGGAACATGGCTGGTATTCCTTCAATCAGAGCTCTTTTAAAAGGACAGAAATCAGATATTACAGTTCTCCTTGTAACTTTCCTGATTACAGTTTTTGTAGATTTGACTTATGCTATCGGAATCGGACTTATTTTTGCAGCCTTCTTCTTTATTAAGAAAATGATTGATTTGAGCGAAGTTCAAAGCGGACAGAGAACAATTGTAACCGGAATTACAGGTGACGGCCATGAAGAAAAGCTGGATGTTCCTGAGGGAGTTATGGTTTACGAAATTGACGGACCTTTATTCTTTGGTACCGTTAGAAAATTTGAAATTGCAACAGAGCAGGCAGGCTTAAGTTATAAGGTTTTAGTTCTTAGAATGAGAAATACCCTTTATCTCGACGCCGGCGGAATTCGGGCTCTGGAACAGTGTAAGGCTGTCTGCGATAAAAAAGGAATTGCCATTGTTCTCTCAGGAATTCATACTCAGCCTTACATGCTCTGTGAAAAAACCGGCATGGCAGATAAAATCGGCCGGGAAAATATTTTTGACAATATCACGGAAGCAATGAAGAGGGCAGAAGAGCTCTCTAAAAAATAATTTTAAAATAAAAAAAACTTTCATTCTGTGTAAAATCGGTGTAAAATTGATTAATACAGAATGGGAGAAAATTTTATGGAATTTGACCACAGACAGGCAGGTTACAGATTTATCGAAAAGGATTTGATAGAATTCTGGTGTCAGGCTGATATGTACAAGGATATCGAGCCTGATGAGTCTGTTTATGTCTGCGGATCTTTTAACGGCTGGCTGAATACTGGAGATTCCGCCTGGAAACTTTCTAAAAAGCAGGATAATGACTGCCTTTATTATTCCATTCAAAAACCTCTTTCTCTTGTGATGATTCCCGGAAATACCGGTTTTCCTGAATTCAGATTTTTTGGTCTTTCAAATGAAAGAAGCCACCTTTTAAACGAAAAAAAGAAATTTAAGGATTTTTCTTTTCACGACAACAAGCTGATTATCAGGAATGAAGAGGATTTAAAACTTCTTACATCAATAAAGAAAAATATTGTCTACAAAAAAAATCTTTCTGATTTTGATGAAAATTGTCCTGCATGCAGAGCCGATATTTCCAATGTGAGAATTGTTCCCGGCACAAAATGCCTCTTCAGAGGTTACAATATCTTTAAAAAATCAAAAGCTGATATGGATACTGAAGAATTGCGACTTAATCTTGTTCAGAAGGCTTATGAGCTTTATGGAATCCGCAGCGATATTACTTTAAACGGTTATGAGGGTGCCAATGTTCTTGAGGGTGAAAGCATTCCTGAAATTATCAAGAGCATTGAAAAAGAGGGAAACCGCCTCTGCATCAGCATAGATTATAACCTTGTCTACTTTCATTCAGATGCCTGGGACTATATCTCAACTATTCAGAAGGTTGCCCGTTTTATTCTGGAACATCCTTCTCCTTATTTTCTCCACAGCCGGCTTGGCAGCGACCGGACAGGCGTTACCTGCGCAATTTTTGCTTCTCTTTGCGGTTCCAGCTGGGAAGAGATTGCTGAAGATTTTGAAAAAACCAGTAACATGGGAATCTGCGAATACAGGAACAGGCGGCTTTTGCAGTACAGCGTGGAAAAACTGATTGGAAAAAATCCTGCAGAATGCAAAAATCTTTCAGACTCAGTAAAAAATCTTTTTATAAAAGAAAAAATTCTTTCTTCCGGTGAAATTCATGCTCTTATAAAAAAACTGAACGAACCTCTAAAAAGAAAGGAAACAGATTTCTTTGACTTTACCGGAAATCACATCTGTAAATTCAAAAAATAATAAAAAATCATTAATAAATTTGATTCTTAACGATAATTTCAGTAATTTATAATAATATAAGATTACCTTTATAAATATTTTATTTTGGAGTATGTATGGCTGAAGAATGCACACATGAATGTTCATCATGCGGAAAATCCTGCGCAGAAAGAGATTTGCATGTAAAACTTAGAGAGGGAAGTTCTGTAAAAAAGGTTATTGCAATTGTGAGCGGAAAGGGTGGAGTTGGAAAATCTCTTGTAACTTCACTTCTGGCTTCAAAAGTACAGAAGCACGGCTATAGAACAGCTATCCTTGATGCCGATATCACTGGACCTTCAATTCCAGAAAGTTTCGGCGTTGGTGAAAAAAGAGCTGAAACAGAGGGCGATTCTTTATATCCTGTAGTAACAGATTCAGGAATTCAGCTTATGTCAATGAATTTCCTTTTGCAGAACGAAAATGATCCGGTTATCTGGCGTGGTCCTGTAATCTCCGGTGCTGTTCAGCAGTTCTGGACAGATGTAAACTGGAAAGATGTGGATTTTATGTTTGTAGATATGCCACCGGGAACAGGTGATGTACCTCTTACAGTTTTCCAGTCTCTTCCTATCGACGGAATTATTGTGGTTTCATCTCCTCAGCAGCTTGTAAGGGTTATTGTTGAAAAAGCTGTAAAAATGGCAGGTCTTATGAATATTCCAATTCTTGGACTTGTTGAAAACATGAGTTATGTAAAATGTCCTGATTGCGGAAAAGAAATTTCTGTTTTTGGAAAGAGCAATATTCAGAAAATTGCAGAAGGCTTTAATATTCCTGTTCTTGCTAGAATTCCTATGGAAGAAAGTGTATCAGCTTCTGTTGATGCAGGTGATATTGAAAGCGTTGATAATGAATATCTGGATAAAGCTGCAGAACTTGTGGAATCTCTTTTGAAAGATAAATAAGTTTTTCTTATTGTCAATTTAAAATGAAGCAGGGGGCTTTAAGGCTATCCCTGCTTTTTTTTATGAAAAAGTATCTTTATGGGGTAAAAAAGACTCAGAAAAAAAATGAAAAAAAAGTGAAAAATTTTCAATTTTTTTTATTTTTGCTATTGACTAAAAATTCTGTTTAGTATAGTATATCAAACATCAAGCGGGTGTAGCGAAGCTGGTTATCGCGCTGGCCTGTCACGCCGGAGATCACGGGTTCGAGCCCCGTCACTCGCGCTTAAGCCTTCCTAACAGGAAGGCTTTTTTAATACACAAAACATAATAATGCGTCATCTCTGGCGCTGTTCGGGACGTTGGCTCGCATCTTGCGACCTCAATTTCTTGAATTAAATTATTGTGTATATTACGGGCAATAGCGCTAGCTTTTAGCGCCTTGTCAATCGATGAAGCTAAAAAATTGCTCCAAGCCTTCGCAATTTTTTTTAACGCTTCTTCGATTATCAGTTCGGGACGTTGGCTCGCATCTTGCGACCTCAATTTCTTGAATTAAAATTATTGTGTATATTACGGGCAATAGCGCAGCTGGTAGCGCGCGACGTTCGGGACGTTGAGGTCGCAGGTTCAAATCCTGTTTGCCCGATAAAGAGCTTCTGGGGAAACCTAGAGGCTTTTTTTTTTAACAAAATACGAAAAATAAGGCGAAGCAGGATTTGAAGCAGCCTGTGCGTGAGCACAGGTTAAATTTCCTTATGCTCGCGGCAGGTTGTGCCGCAAGCGAATCGAGCAACCAGCTGGCGAGGAAGAGGTTGAGGGTGGAACTTTTCAGATGGGACAAAGTGCCGGTGGAAACAGTATAAATCCTGTTCACAGCGTAACCGTGAGTGATTTTTATATATGTAAGTATGAGGTGACTCAGGGAGAATATGAAAAATACTGCTGTTATACAGACAAAACTCCCAGTTCAGAATTTGGAATAGGAAGTGATTATCCTGTTTACTATGTAAGCTGGTACGATGCTTTGGTTTACTGCAATTTAAGGAGCATTGATGAAGGACTTACTCCATGTTATGCAATCAGGAACGTAACTGATCCGTCCCGATGGACTGGAATTCGAAAAATTAACGGAAAATACTCTTGCAGCTATTCTGAAAATGACAGTACCTGGGATTCTGTAACCTGTGATTTTAATGCAGACGGATATCGATTGCCCACTGAAGCAGAATGGGAATTTGCCGCAAAGGGCGGTAAAGAATCCCAGGGATATATCTATAGTGGAAGTAATAATCTGAACGATGTTGCATGGAACTCAAACAACAGCGATGGTAAAAGCCACGTGGTTGGAACAAAGGAAAAAAACGAACTTGATTTATACGATATGTCCGGAAATGCTTCGGAACTATGCTGGGACTGGTATGGGGATTACACTTCATCCAGCGTTACCAATCCTGTAGGGCCTGATTCTGGAGAAAAGTGCTGTGTTCGTGGAGGAGATTATAATACAATAAACAATCCGTCTTTTGATGTTGCAGTTAGAAGTTATGCCTGGACATATGGACGAGGAAAATCCCTTGGCTTCCGTCTTGTCCGCTCTGCTCCGAATAATTAAATCAAATGACCTTACGGTGGCTTTTTGTAAAGTCCCGTATGGTGCCCGCTTTACATCATCTACGCGGTTTGTTTTCCGTAAACGAGTCTTCAGGTTTGTGTTCGTACACAAATTTAAGAAAAGCTCTCACAACGGGATCTTTTTCCTTTTTTATATCTGCTTGCATTGTAAATCACTTTTGTTGATTTGTCATTAAACCTGCTCCATAATCTGCCGGTACCCCAGCTTCATCAGTTTTGCGATGGTTCTGTAGGGAACTTGACCGGTGGCGCCTCCGAAGGCGGGAATTACGAGACTTTCGATGTTATTCCTGATTGCGGTCATGAGGGTTGTGCGCATGCACTGGTAAATAACTTCCGGCTCCCGGATTTTTGAGGGCGTGCGCATGGTGGGAGTGTGGATGAGCTTTTGAGTGTTTTGAGGAATGACAGCGCTATCGGAACTGATTGCGGGCTTGTGTCCGGGGCTGGTAACGCTTTCTGCGTTGGAAATGTATCCTGGCTCGCTTTCAGTCTTTCCCGGAATATCGATAATAAAGCTCGTAGCAACGGGCTGTTCGCCGAAGAAGTTTTCAATAATATACTGCTGGACGGCGTCCATTAGTTCCGTGCCAAAATAGTCCGTGATTGCCTTGTCGTAGCCGCCGTTCATAAAACCGTAGGAATTGGCGGGGGAGACTACACACTGAATTTTATGGTTGCTCATAAAATGGGAAAAATCGTCCATAACCACATCAACTTCCGGGCAGTCTGCAAACTGCGCTTCCCATTCAAGGAACATTTCAAGGTTTCTGTCCAGTAAATAGATTTTCATGGGGGCTCCTTACTCTGTATCTTCGTCATCGGGGGAATAACAATTTTCATTGTCAAAGACTGGTTCAACATCCGGTCTGTAAGGAAGGTCTGCATATTCCAGGGCTTTAGGAAGACGGGTGATTTCTTTTTCTTTTCCGAAGCAGCGGACTTTTCCATCAAATTTTTTTCCGGCAAAAAAATAATTTTTTACTGTGCTTTTTTTCTTTTCTGATGTGCTTATAAAAAGATCTGCAGACTGGAAGGGACCGAATTCTTTTTTATCAATGCTTACAAAAATTTCTTTACCTTGATTTTTCCTGTACTCCGTAACCTGTGTTCCGTCAGAAAGTGTAATCTGGTTATTAATTTCCATTAGCATCTCCTTTTTTATAAAAAATTAATGCATGTCTTATGCAGAAGTTATGCAGAGCTTTTGCGTGGGTATGCAAAGCATGAAAGTAGGCTCTTTTTTTAATATAATATAGCTCAAAAATCGGGATTTTGTAATTTTTTTTTAAGAAGTAGTGTTAGTTTCAGTAGAAAATAGTACGCCCCCTCACGCACTTTCGAATTGTCGAAATCCCCTGGCTTTAACAATAATTAGCCTGAAATTCGAGTTATTTACGATAAATAAAAATTGGCGTAGGCTCATGTTGCGACACAAAAAGCACTCAGCCACCGCGAAGCGGTACTGCCGCTTTTTGCTGGCGCGTTCACGCCGAGAGCCAATTTTTGAGTTGGA
>JAILKG010000089.1 GCA_024693915.1 Treponema sp. | reverse complement strand
GGCTCGTTTAGCAGTATCAACTTTTGCCTGTTCCATACCTTCATCCCTGCCCCTTTGCAGTACATCATAATCGTGGATATTCATTCGTAAATACTCCTCTTTGTTGATTTCTGCTTTTTTTATGGCAAGTATTCTATTTTGTATACTGCCTGTAAAAGAGTCTTCAACTTTATGACTATACACGAACCTAAGAAAAGATTTTACAACCGGGTCATCTTCCAGTTCGTATTTACTTGCATTGTAAATTACTTTTGTGGATTTGTCATTAAGCTGAATAGAAGGATTATTTTTGCAGAGAGAGAGGAATTCATAACGGGAAAGAATTTCAGATTTTTGTAGATTTTCAAAAGGATTTTCCAGACAAATGAAGAGAATGTAGCTTTCTTTTAGGTCTCCATAGTTTGAACCTTTCATAAGAGTGTCTGTATCCAAAAGGGACTGATAAAAACGCATACGCGCTCCCAGATTTTTTTCCTTGTAGGATTGAATTTCTATGTCAAAAATCCGGCTGGAATCTTTTACATAGACATCAAGACGAACTCCTTTTGTTCCATAATAGGGATTCAATTCTTTTTCAATTTCCGGATATTCAAGACGGCTGATTTTTATGTGGAGAAGGCGTTCAATTACGCCTTTACATATTTCTTCATCCATCATGACTTTTTTAAATATGAAATCATCGCTAAATTCAAGATCTTCAAATTTTTTTACTGTCATAATTTCCTCTTGGGTAAGGCTGCTGGCTGGCGTTAAGGTTTGATATGACGTGGTGGTGTGCCAGAGCGTATACAAGAGCCAGCGGCCGGCCTTTTGGTGTATACATATATATTTGAGAAAAAAATACGAAAAATACCAATTTTGGAAGAAAAAAATAAATATTTATGAAAGATTGTGGCGGCGGGCGTGGAGGGGTTTGCGACCGGAGGGAGCAAAGGCGAGCCGGGAGCGGGGAAAGACACTAAAGTAATTCATCTGGAATTATCTGATGCTGGAACTCTTACTTTTGAAAAGGTTGTATGGGGAGCTGAAGGCATGAAATGTGACACATTGAAATTGTGAGAACTGAAAACGCCTTTTTTGGATGGAAGGGTTGAAAGCGGAAGGCGAGACCGAGCCTTAGGCGGGCCACGGAAGGCCCGTAGGTGGAATAGGCGGGGCCGGCCGGGTAAAAATGGGGTGGTGGTAAAAAAGTGGAGTAAAAAGCTTTCAGGTGGCTCCTGTCTGGAAGGAAGTGTAAAAAATAAGGGTTTGTCTGTTTTAGGCAGGAGAGTCTGGACTGGTCTGTGTTGGACAGATTGCTCTGATCTGGTAAGGAAAAGGCCGGGCTTTAAGCCTTTTCCGCCCCAAAAAAGAAAAAAATATAGAAAATAAATGTCCTAAATAAAAGTTATAAAATGTCGATAAATGTTATATGAAAGTAGTAGTTTTTTTGTTTTTGATTTTTGCATCTTCATTTTCTTTTGCAAGAGAAGTGAAACCTTTATATAAATTACCTGAACAGGTTGTTGTTGCCGAAGAGGCAATTCCTGAGACAAAGACTTTTCTTGCAGGTTCCAGCGAGGGGCTTTTTAAAATTTCTTCTTCTAATCAGGCTATTCCTCTTTGGACTGACGGAGCTGTGGAACAGATTGTGAGGGCGGAAAGTCTTTGGGCGGCCGCTGGGAATGGGTCTGGCTCTGAAACTGGAGCTATTGGGAAGGGGGCTGTGTCCGGCTCTGCTTCCGGGGATTCTGCAGCTTTCTCCGGGGATTCTGCAGCTTTCTCCGGCGCTTCTACCGGAAATCTTTCAGGAAGTGTTTCCAGTGTTTCCGGGGACCAGATGGGAGACGGAAAATTTCACGAGGTATGGTACTTTAGGACTTCCAAGGGTATTCTTTTTTCGTCTGATCTTGAAAATTTTGAATTGAGGAACGAAGGTCTTCCATTTTTGACTTTGAAAAAATATGACGGAAAAGAGACTACTCTTGAAAAGAAAATTCATACTTTAAAAGATCTTTTTGTAAATCCTTTGAATTCCAGTGAGCTGGTGACTGCCACCAAGGATAAGGTTTATGTTTCCAGGGATGCAGGGCTTTCCTGGACAAGTATTGGCAGCATGAGTAAGGCCACCAGTGGAAATAAGGCGGTGGCTCTGGTTTCTATGCCGGTAAAGAAAGAGGACGGAAGCCAGGGGTCTGAACTGGTTGTTTTTATGAGCCATCCGATTTTTGGTTTTTCCTACTACCGCATGGATGCTTCAAAGCCTGCCTGGGTTGATATTAAGGCCGGTTTTGAAATGCTTAAAACCATGTCCAGTCCGGACGAAATTTCTGACATTCTGCCAGTTGCCAGGGTGAACAAGGATGGAACTTTTGATGTGGACATTTATGTTTCCCAGACTTACATTCCACGAATTTATAAATTCAATTTTAATGGGGAAAAATCACGGGCTCATCTGATTTATTCAGGAAGCGAACCTGTGGACACTATTGACGGCTTAACTTTGGTAAACGATGTTCTGCTTTATACAAAAGTAGAAGGAATCGGAGGATTAAAGATTGAAAGCGTAAAGGCTTCTTCTAACGGAAAGAACGGCGGAATAAATGGTCTTGGAGAGGCTGATTATAGTGCTGATGCTTTTGAAAATTCTCAGCTGGCTTCTGATGATGAAGAGGGAAGAGAAGGGGCATTAAGTGGTTCTGGGGCTTATGGCGAGTCTGGGGCTTCCGGCTCAGCATCAGAAAATGCATCTGGTGCCGCTTCCGCTGGGTCTGCCTCTGGAAGTGCGGCTGGAGCTCTTTCCGGCTCTGCCTCCGCTGGGTCTGCCTCTGCAGGGGCCGCTTCTGGAAATAAAAAAATTCTTCGCTATGTGGACGCAGGTCTTCCTGCAAAGTTTGAGGAATGGAAAAAGTGTTTTTCATGCGTTCCAGGTCTTATCAATACTGCCTGGGTTCCATACAATCAGACAGGCTTTAAAAAAGGTGTCTGCCTGAACGAACTCTGGATGCTCTATCCTTCCACAATCAATACAAGATATGGAAAAACTGCTAACGGCAAAAAGAGCCTTTATGTTTCGGCTTACCAGTGCAGGCTTCAGGCCGGAATAGATAAATTCAGAAAAATTGCCAGAGATAACAAGCTGAACAGCATTGTAATCGATATGAAGGATGACTACGGTCTTCTTCGTTTTGATGCAAAAGATCCTCTTGTAGTTCAGAAGGGGAAAATCACCCAGTATGCGGTGGATCTGGATCATTTTGTTGAAGAATTCAAAAAAGACAATATGTATCTGATTGCCAGAATTGTAACTTTTAAGGACAGAAATCTGGCAAATTACGGAAAATCAAAATATGCTGTGTGGAACTATAAAACCAATGCCCCATGGGTAGGAATCCGCAGTTATGAAGACGTGGTTGACGAAGAAAGCGGAGAAGTGACAGGCAAGGAAGCAACTTACTACGATGAAAACTGGGTTGATCCTTACTGTGCCGAAGTCTGGGAGTACAATGTGGCTGTTGCAAAAGAACTGATTCGCCGTGGTTTTGACGAAATTCAGTTTGACTATATCCGTTTTCCAACTGACGGACTTAATATGAATCAGATTTCTTACCGCTGGCGAAATAAGGAAATGGACAAGGAAGGTGCAATTGTTTCTTTCCTTCAGTATGCCCGGGAAAATATTGATGCACCAATTGGAATTGATATTTATGGTGCCAACGGCTGGTACAGAAGCGGAACAAGAACCGGTCAGGATGTTGAAATGATGGCAGAATATGTGGATGTAATCGGTCCAATGTTCTATCCAAGTCATTTTGAGCAGACTTTCCTGAACTATGAACCTTACGCTGAGCGCCCTTACAGAATTTATTTCTATGGAACCTACCGAAACACAATTATGGCTCGTAATAGGGCTATAATCCGTCCTTGGGTTCAGGCTTTTTATCTTAATGTGAGTTACGACCGCAAGTATTACAACACTGATTATGTTAAGCAGGAGATTTTTGGTGTTCGAGATGCCGCAGGCCGTGGTTACATGCACTGGAACAATTCCGGGGAATACACTACTCTTTATCCAGATGTGGGCGATGATGAGATTTATGACGGAAAAGCTGTAGAAGCTGACCGAAAATACAGAAAGCCAGCAATCGGAAGTCAGGAAGCGCCTGTTTATATTGACGACGGAATTTCTATTCTGGATCAGATGTATTATTACAATGGAGATTACGCGGATTCCAGTGAGAAAACCCGCTTTACTTCTATTCTGCAGGTTCCCCTGTTAAAATAAAGGAAAAAATATGCAGAATGTAAAATATGCACCGGAAGAGCCGATTTGCGCTGTGGCAACGGCTCTTGCTCCTGCCGCTTTGGGAATTGTCCGCTGCAGCGGAAAAAACACCATTGAACTGATTTCAAAAGTTTTTTCAAGGCCAAAAGCCTTGTGTTCTGCGGCCGGTAACACTCTTGTTTACGGCTGGATGAAGGACGGAGCTGCCCCTGTTGACGAGGTGCTGCTTTCTGTTTTTCGCGCTCCCAAAAGTTTTACCGGGGAAGAAATGGTTGAAATTTCCTGCCACGGCGGCCCGAATGTTGTTCTTTCTGTTTACAATCTTCTTTTAAAAAATGGTTTTAGACAGGCGGAAAAAGGGGAGTTTACCTTCCGGGCTTTTATTAACGGCAAAGCAGATTTAACAAAGGCAGAGGCTGTTCGTGAAATTATTGACAGCCATACAGGGGAAGCCAGAAGCCGGGCTGCCGGAAGACTTGCGGGAAATCTTTTTGAAGAAATCGACAGCATAAAAAAGCTTATTACCGATACTCTTGCGGCCATAGAAGTTGAAATAGAATATCCTGAAGATGAAGAGACAATTTCTGATACTTTTGATGAAAAACTTCTCCTGCAGGCGGCAGAAAGGCTTAAAGCTTTGAATGATTCCTGGCAGGGAGAAAAGCTCTACCAGGACGGAGTTCGCGTTGTTTTGTGCGGAAAAACTAATGCGGGAAAATCAAGCCTTTTTAACGCAATCCTTAAGGAAGAGAGGGCAATTGTTTCTGATATTGAAGGAACTACCCGGGACTGGATTGAAAGTTTTGTAGATATTCAGGGTATCCCCTGCCGGCTTTTTGATACGGCTGGCTTACGGGAAACTGATGACGAAATTGAAGCTCAGGGTGTAAATATTACCAGAAATTTAAGCCAGGGGTCGGATTTAAATCTTTACATTCTTGACAGCAGAAAAGGCCTTTTGGAAGAAGACTGTGAATTCCTTAAAAAAAGTCAGTCGCCATGTATTCTGGTATGGAACAAGGCGGATCTGGTAGATTCTGCTGATTTGTCTGCAGATTCCCATGAAAATCTGGAAAATACTTTCCCGGCTGTAAAAGCCCAGGTAAAAATCAGTGCAAAAAAAGGAAGCGGTTTTGACCTGCTTTACAAGGCTATTGGAGACGTTTTAAAAGAAGGAAAATCGACGGAAAGAAGTCAGGTTGGTCTGGGTTCTCAAAGACAGAAGGACGCAGTTTCGGAAGCCCTGGAAAGCGTGAACCACGCAATAATGGTTTGCCAGGAACTGACTCTGGATGCGGTTGTTCAGGATCTGGAAGATGCACTGGATAGTCTTGGAGAACTGACCGGCGAAGTCTGCGCCGACGATGTTCTTGAAAGCATTTTCAGCCACTTTTGTGTGGGTAAATAGAGCCGGATAGAGCCTGCCCGCATCCATGATTTACTGATATTTATCATTTCATTTCAACTCACCCTTACTTTTTCTCTCAAAAATTAAAGCGCTACTTTAATTTTCCCTAAAAAAATTGAATTCTTGAAAAAAAATTATTATCTTAAAGTTACGTTTTCATTTTTAACACTATATTAATTAATACATCAGCACTTTCTTAATAATTTTAATTTGGAATCAGGGGGTTTTATGGGTAACACACGATTGGACAAGTATTTTTCAAGTCAGCTTGAAAGAATTAAAAATCAGTATCCACTTCTTTCTCAGCAGGAAGCCGGTGAACTTGCGGAAAAAGCAAGAAAAGGCGATATTAAGGCAAGAAATACACTTGTTTTGAGCAATCTTTGTCTTATTCATATGGTTGCCCGTGAATGCAATATTCCAAATGCAGAAATTGAAGACATGATTCAGGACGGATATGTAGAGCTGATAGAAAAGGCTCAGGGCTTTAATCCTGATAAAGGGGCTTCTTTTTCAACTTTTATCTGGCTCTGGATTAAGCAGAAAATTTTCCGTTCAAATATTCCTATGGCAGAAAGAAGCTATAATCTGCTTTTAAGGGTTAATAAAATAAAGGAAACATTTTATCAGTTGAACGAACGATATCCTTCGGAAGAAGAAATTGCAGATGCTCTTGGAATGACCAGAGAAGTTTTTCGCTCAAAACTTGCTAAGATCGAGACAAGAACAAGCGTTTCTCTGGACAGCTTGGTTTCAAACGATGCAGATAATAAATGCAATTATTACGATATTAAACTTTCGGAAAATTCCATAACTCCAGAGGAAGAAACTGTAAACAATGAAATTTGCAATATCGTAAGAAGTGCTGTGGAAAAACTTCCTCAGGCTGAAGGTCAGGTAATCAAATACAGAAATAACATGGGAAATGTTATGGATAAAGACTTAAGCTATAGAGAAATCGGTTCCATTATGAATGTCAGCCAGGAAACAATCCGCAATTATGAAAAAAAAGCAAAGGACAAGCTGAAAAAACTCCTGGAAGAAAGGGGAATACAGGCCGCCTGAAAATCCGGCTCAGTATGGCTATGCCCTTTCCCTTTTTTTTAAAAGTGGCAATAATTATTTTAATAAATCTGAGGGCAGTTAAAAACAGGATGTAAAAAAGTCTCCAGTTTTTTTCCAAAGGCTTTTTCAAGGTTTTGCTGACTGAGCACTTGCTCTGCATTCCCTTCAATCAGGCCTCCTTCTGTATTTCTTTCTGAAAGAGGACAGAGGAGTTTTAAGTTTTTGCAGAAGCAGGCGGCGGCATTTATATCGTGGATTGAAATAATAATTCCTTTTTTTTCAGGACCGCTGGCAATTTTTTCAAAAAGTTCAAGAAGTTCCTTCTGGACTGTAAAATCCAGATTGGCGCAGGGTTCGTCAAAAATCAGAAAGGGTAGTTCCTGACACAAGGTGCGGGCTATTCGGGCTTTCTGAAACTCTCCGTCAGAGATTTCGTAAACGCTTTTTTCAAGCAGGCCCTCAATTCCCAGTGTAAGGGCTGACATTTTTGCAATTTCAATATCTTTTTTTGTGTAGTGCCCTCTGGAATAAATAAAGCGGCCAGCCAGAATCAGGTTGAGCAGGCTGGTATCCCAGGCAGAAAATTCTTTTTGAGGAAGGAAAGAGGCTTTTTTTACAAGTTTTTTATCCCCTGTATTTACAGCAGGTTTTTCCTTAGATTTTACATTAAAAGTCTTCCCAAAATTAAAAGCATTCCTTAGGGAAAAAGATTCTTCTTTATTGGCACTTTTTTCAAGGAGAGTAAGCAAGGTAGATTTTCCGCAGCCGTTTGGACCGCACAGGCAGATAAAATCTCCCCGCTTTACCTGAAGACTGATGTTTTTTAAGACAACTTTTGCATCCGGGGCTTTTGGGGCATAAGAAAATTCCTGAATATTCAGGCTGATTTCAGAGATGTCAGAGGAAATATTAGATTTTTCCAGGCTGATTTGATCTGTGTCAGAAGGAAGATTAGAACATTCTGGCTTAATTTGATCCAGTTTATCATCTTTAATATCCGCCATAATTGTCCTTCCTTTTAAAAAGCAGAGAAATGAAGAAAGGTGCTCCCAAAAGGCTTGTGATAAGTCCGGAAGGGAGTTCGCTTGGCCGAATTACAAGGCGGGCCAGAGTATCGCTTAGAAGTACCAGAATTGAACCAAAAATTCCTGAAATAAAAATCAGTTTTTTGGCATTTACTTTGACTGTTCCGTAGATTTTTCTTACAAGGTGAGGGGCTATGAGCCCTACAAAATTGATAGTACCCCCTGCACAGACAGAAGCGGAAACTGCAAGACTGGCTGAAATCAGGACAATTGCCCTTAAGTGCCTTATATTTACTCCCAGGTAGGAAGCGCTTTCTTCTCCGGAATTCATAAGATCCAGTCTGTTTGAACTTAAAAACATCATCACCAGGGAAAGAGTTCCCGGCAAAAGAATAAAAATCAGTTCATTCCAGCCTCGGCCGTTAAAACTTCCCAGAATCCAGGTGTAAATTCCATGAAGATACTGGCTTTGGGTAAGTAAAATAATAGAAGAAACCGATGCGTAAAAAGTTCCTAAAGCGGTTCCGCAGAGTAAAATTGTCATATTAGAATGGCTTTTGCTTTTTGAGCCTATAAAGCTGATTAAAAAACCGGAAATTAGGGCTCCAAAAAAGGCAAAAAGATTCATAGGTGAAATGATTTTTAAAATGATGGTTATGGCAAGGGGAAATGAAGACTTTATAAATAAAGTAGAAAAAATTGCTCCCAGGGTTGCGGCAGAAGAAATTCCAATTATTCCCGGTTCTGCAAGGCTATTTCTAAAAAACATCTGAAAACAGGCACCGCTTGCGGCTAAAAGACAGCCAGAAAAAAGTGCCAGAAGAGTGCGGGGAAGTCTCAGGGAAAAGAGAATTGTTCCCGTAGTGCTTTGGGGATTTTTAAAGGCAGAAAAAAGTTCTGCAAGGGGAATATTTTTTGAGCCCAGACATAAGGAAAGGCAGATTGAAATAAAAAGGGCAAAAAATGGCAGAACTTTTTTTATGGTTTTCAAAGCGGGAGCCTCATTTATTGGGCTGAAGAATCAGCCTGGTTTGCAGGCTTATCTGCAGCCTGGTCTAAAAGCTGGTTTTCAGCCTGAGCTGCAAGCTGGTCTGAAACCTCTTCTGCAACCTGATCTGCAAGCAGGCATTTTTGAATCATGGCAATTGCTTCCGTGATTCTTGGACTTGGTCTTGAAATCATGTCGGCATTCAGGGAATAGATTGAGCCATTTTTTACTGCTTCAATGTTTTTCCAGCCATTCCTGATTTTTATACCTTCTATTCCGTCCTGAAGGTTGTCCGGAATTATAATTACATCCGGATTTCTTAAAAGAATCTGCTCGTCGCTCACAATAGGGTAGGCTTCTTTTATATCGTCAAAGATATTTTTTCCGCCGGCAATCTGAATCAGCTCGTTAATAAAAGAGTTTTTCCCAATACTCATGTAAGGTGGCGACCAGATTTCCCAGTAGACACTTTTTGGCCTTTTTGGAGCATATTTTTTTAATTCTAGAATTTTAGCCTGAATTTCGGCGATTTTCACCTCAGCCTGCTTTTCGTGGCCGGTAATTTTTCCGATTTCCTTGATTTCTGATAAAATTCCCTTTACCGAAGCATCCATGGAAATGAAATAGGGGATTTTTTTTGAGCGGAGCAGGGGAATCAGATAGTCGTGCATGCCGCTTGTAAGGTAGACCAGATCCGGAGAAAAACTCAAAATGTTTTCAACGCTTAAGTTTTTGCCGTCAAAGCCTCCGGCAACTGGTTTTGAAAGAACTTCCGGCGGGTAGTCGGAATAGTCTGAGCGTGCGGCAATCTGATCCAGTGCTCCAATTGAACAGAGAATTTCAGTTGCCGCCGGAGAAAGGGCTACGATTTTTTGAGGGTATTTTTTTTCGGTGCCTGGAGTTGAATTTGCCGAACCAGCACTTCCTGCCTTTAAACTAGCAGCGGCACTTCCTGAAACTGCGTTCGAGTTCAGGGAGGCTCTTACTGAACCGGAAGAAGCCGGGACAGTGCCGGAGGAGTCAGTTTCAGAAGTGCCGGAGGAGGCAGTTCCAGAAGCGCCGGCATTTTCCGTGTTAGAACTGGCTTTATCAGCCTGGGCCTTATTTTTATTCAGCACTATTGTCTGAGAGTAATATTTTGTTTCGGAAGAGCTCTCTTCACTTTCTTTCTGATTTTTCTTACAGGCAGAAAAAATAGAAGAGAGCATGCAGAGACAAATAATTGAGCTAAAAAAAACTTTTCCCTCAAAAAAACTTTTTTTCATCAGTCTTTTGCACCCCATTCCTGGTAGTATTTGTCGATTTCAGCTTTGATTTCGTCAGTGATAACTTTCTTGTCTCCCTCTGTGTAAAGAGCCTGAACAACGTCATCCATGGAAACAATTGAGCGGGCAGGGAAGCCGTATTTGTCTGTGATAGTGGCAAGGGCAGATTTTGTAGAATCAGGAGCCTTTTCTCTTCTGTCCAGACTTACAATTTCGCCAACAATCTTGATTCCGTCCTGGCTGCTTTCCTGAGCCTTGATTTTTGGATAAGTTTCTTCTATAGACTTGCCGGAAGTTGTTACATCTTCAATGATTACAACTCTGTCTCCGTCCTTGATTTTGTAGCCCAAAAGACCGCCCTTGTCTGCTCCGTGGTCTTTTTCTTCCTTTCGGTCTGAGCAGTATTTTACTTCTTTTCCGTATAATTCTGAATAAGCGATGGCTGTTGTAACCGCCAGAGGAATTCCCTTGTAGGCAGGTCCAAAAAGAACGTCAAAGTCATCCCCAAAATTGTCGTGAATGGCCTGGGCGTAGAATTTTCCAAGCCTCTGAAGCTGGCTGCCGTTAACATAAGCTCCGGCGTTCATAAAAAATGGTGAAGTTCGTCCACTTTTAAGCACGAATGACCCGAATTTTAAAACCTGGCATTCAACCATAAAATCAATAAAATCTTTCTTGTACTGTTCCATGCCATTAATTTTAATGAATTGAGGGCGCTTTTTCTATAGGAATAAAATTTTTTGAAATGGTAAGGGGGCGGAAAGACCAGTTCGCCCCGGAAGACCAGCTTTCCCCGAAAAAACAGTTGTTTAATATTTCACAAAGAGGGGCGTCGGCCCCAGAGATAGCCTGCTGCCAGCCTCTGACGAATGGAAAGCCGTTAAAAAATCTTCGAGAGAAGATGTTA
>JAILKG010000051.1 GCA_024693915.1 Treponema sp. | reverse complement strand
TAAGTATGCCTGGCACAGCTCCAGCCCGGCGCCAGGCATTAGTGCAAAAAAAAACTGCTCATACCCTGGGGCATGAGCAGCTCTTCCTATTTTTCTATTTTACAAAGGCTTCTAAGCAGCTTTTGTATATTGCAAGTCCTTCATCGATTTCTTTATATGAAATTGTAAGAGGTGGCAAAAAGCGTACCACATTGCTTCCTGCTGTTGTTGTGCAAAGCCCTTTTTCAAGGCATTTTACTTCCACCTCAAAAGGCTTTACCTCAGAGGAAAGCTCTGTTCCAATCATAAGACCTTTTCCGCGAACATCTGTTACAAAAGGAATATTCCATTCTCTGATTTTATTTCTGATATATTCCCCTTTTTCATTTACGCTTTCCATAAAGCCCTTCTGGGTAAGGCTGTCAAGAACTACAAGACCTGCTGCGCAGGCCAAAGGATTTCCTGCAAAAGTAGACTGGTGATCTCCTGCCTTAAATACATCCTGAGCCCTGTTCCTGAAAAGGCAGGCGCCCATTGGTACACCACCTGCAATTCCCTTTGCAAGGGTCACTACATCAGGTTCAATTCCAAGCCAGTCGCTGGCCAGCAAACTTCCAGTTCTTCCCATACCTGTCTGAACTTCATCTGCCATAACCAGGGCGCCTGCCTTGCGGGCTGCATCTGCACAGGCTTTTGCCCATTCAGGATTCAAAAGGTTTACACCCCCTTCTCCCTGAACGCATTCCATCAGAACTGCGCAGGTTGTATCGTCAAAAGCTGTTTTTAAAGCTTCAAAATCGTTTGCCTTAATTGTCTTAAAGCCCTCAGGATATGGAGCAAAAGAGTCCGGGTGGAATTTATCCTGTCCTGTCATTGTCAGTGTTGCAAGAGTTCTTCCGTGAAAAGAACTTTCCAGAGAAACAATTGTCTTTCTTTTTTCACCGCCATTAAGCTGGCCGTATTTTCTTGCAAGCTTTATTGCTGCTTCGTTTGCTTCAGCCCCGGAATTACCAAAATATCCGCCGGTAAAACCAGTCTCTTTTAAAAGCCGGTCTGCAAATTTCAAACCAACATCAGAAAAATAATAATTTGAGATATGAATCTCTTTTTTTGCCTGAGAAGAAATAGCCTTGCAGAGGGCCTTATTTCCGTGGCCAAGGCAGTTTACTCCGATTCCGGCAATAAAATCGATGTATTTTTTTCCGTCATCGGTATACATAGTTGCATTTTTTCCCTTCACAAAGGTGAGTTCAAAACTTCCGTAGTTGTTTACAATTTTCTTTTCCATAAATGCAGCCTCCACTTGTGCTTTTATGGCATATATTACAAATTTGCATAAAAAAACGCAATATTTTTGAAAAAATGCATTTATTCAAGAAAAAGCAGGGCCGAGCGTGAAGTGGTGCGAGCAGGCAAGGCCTGCGAAGCAGGATGGGGCCTTAAAAAAAATATATCTGGATTTAAAAAGAAAAGTGACAGAAAGAAGTTTTTATTTTATACAAGCTTAAAGCCTGCCCCAGACCGAGCCTTTGGCGGGCCACGGAAGGCGAGTTACAAAAGCCGCTGCCCCCGGAAATAATAGAAGCAGCTTATTTCAAAAACTTGTAAAATTTCCCGCTTAGGTTTACAATAGTTAGCATGACAAAGCAAGAGTTAGTAAGCGAAATGTCCGGAAATTTGGGTATCACCAAAAAGCAGTGCGCAGAAACCTTAAACGTAATGATTGAGGAAATCGTCAGCACTCTTGAAACAGGGGGAAAATTTGTCCAGCCTGGTTTCGGTACATTTAAAACTGCTGATTCTAAGGAACGGGTGGGCCGGAATCCAGCTACAGGTCGCAAAATGCTCTATCCTAAAAAAAGGAGACTGCGTTTTAAGGCCTCTGAAATTTTGAAGGACGAAATTAATGAGTGAGTTTTTGACCCAATCCGCTCTGGCCCAGCGTCTGGTTGAAAAAACAGGCGTAAGTCCGGAGACTGCTAAAAATTTTTCCACACTTTTTTTCACCATAATCAAAAAGGGCTTAAAGGACTCTGATACTTTTGCTGTCTACAATTTTGGAACCTTCAAGAAAACCTGGATTGAAAGAACAATGGGCTTAAATCCCCAGACTGGTGTAAAAATTGAAATACCAGCCCACTGGAGAATTAAATTCGTTCCCTGTGCTTCTGTTGCCCGCCGAATAAACAGACCTTACGCTCACCTTAAGCCAAAAGTATTAAAAGAACCAAAAAATCAGAAAATCGGTCCTGATGGTCTTTACGCAAAAGCAAGCCGCATAGCTGAAGAAAACCAGTCGCCGGAAGAGCAGGAAGAGGAAGAAGAAAAAATCGGTCTTCTTGCAGCGGCAGAAAGCCTGAGGGCAGAAAAAGCGGTATTGCAGGCTGAAAGCAAAAAGGAGGAAGAAGAAAGTCAGTTTGAAGAAAGTAATAAACCTTTAAACCTGGAAGAAGAAAATCTTTCTCCGGCAGAAAAAGAAGAAAGCCTGCTGGCTGAAAGCGAACCTTCAGTTGTAGAAAACGATGAAGACGATGATTTTGAGGAAGATTTAGCCCAGGAAAAGAAAAGCAAAAATGTAAAAATACTCCTTCTGGCAGGAGCAGCTGTTTTAATAATCATTCTTCTGATTTCTCTTTTAGTGCGTGCCTGCTCAAGGCAGAATACTTCCCCTAAAAACGAGGCGGACATTTCTAAAAAAGAAGCTTCAGAGAAAACTGAAGAGCCGGAAAATAGAGAAGAAGCTAAAGAAGAAAGGGAACCTGAAAAGCCAGCGCCGGAAGAAGCCGCTGAAAACAAGGAACTTCCGGCTGAGAAAACTGCAGAAATACCGGAAGAAAATAGCCAGAAGCAGGCAGAAAAAGAGGCAGAAGCTCTTTCGGAAGAAAAATCCAGTGAAGATTTTACAGAAATATCTTCAGAAGCCCTTTTTGAAAGTTTTGTTGTTCCTTCCGGTGGAAATCTTCATAAAATTGCCCAGACAAAATATCAGAACCGCCATCTCTGGCCTTTGATTTACTCAGCAAATAAGGATAAATACCCGGACCCGGACTACATAGGTTCATCGGCCAACATAAAAATTCCTGAAAAACCTGAAGGAAGCCAGGCTACAAAAAGAATTGATTCTGCCATGCTGGACGCCTATAACGGCTATCTTCTTATGTGCGAAAAACAGCCTGAAAGCAGCAGAAATGAAGAAAGACGGCAGAGGGCAATCAGGGTAATTGTAAGCGGTGAACTGGTTCAGGAAGGCTTTATAGAAAGAAACAGGGGAAGAATTTTACCTGAATACGCAAGCCTGGCCCAGAATATCGTAAAAAATCAGTATAAAAGATAAGTTATTTTAATTACCTTGACCTGACGGCAAAAATACTTCTAGCGCTGATAGCTGGATTCGATATTCAGCTGGTCCCGGTATTTTGCAACGGTCCTGCGGGCAATTTTAATTCCCCTCTGGTTCAGTATATCCGCAATTTTCTGGTCTGAAAGTTTTTTCTTTTCATTCTGATTCTGCTCTAAAATTTTCTTAATCTCAAGTTTTACTACAGAAGAAGAAATGGAAGATTCCCCGGAAGATAGATTTTCACCGGAAGGCAATTTTTTTCCAGCAGTTAGATTTTCTCCGGAAACTAAATTGTCACCAGCCATTTTTTTGTCCCCGGAAATTATTTGCTCCCCTGAAGAGGCTTCTTCCCTTCTTCCTGCTCCCTCATCTGCAGAACTTTCTTCCAGGCCACCAGCTCTTACACCGGCAGTAGAGTCCAGCTGGCTTACATTTGAGTTTAGAGAACTTTTTCTGCTTTTTGAAATGGCAGAACTGAAAAAATATTTTACGCTGTAACTTCCCTTACTGCATCTTAAAAATTTTGAATCTGCAAAACGGGAAACAGTGGATTCGCTTACGCCTGTAAAATCAGCAAGTTCTCTTTGCGTCAGGGGAGCAAGTTTCTCTGAACCGTATACAAAAAAATCCCGCTGAAGGTAAACTAAAGCCGAAAAAAGCTTTAAGACAGCCCTGTTCCTTATTTCAAGAAGCTCAAGAAAGGAAGAGGCACTCTTTTTTAAGCCTTGAAAATCCTCTTTTTCAGAAGCAAAGGAAGGTGAAAGTTCAATTTTTGGAAGGGAGTCATTTAAAAGCCGGATTCTAAAATGAAAATTTCCGGAAGACGGAAGTCCACTACTTCTTTCATGATCTTCAGCGACCAAAGAAGCCTGGCCTGCAGAACCATTATTCCACATTACAAGACCATTTTCAAAATCATTGGCTTTAAGTTCTCCCTCTTCTAAAGTAACCACCGCATCAGTCTGAATAAAAACTGTCTCTTTTTTATCAAAAGCGCCGGCAGGAAAGGGATTTAAGTTTTTGATAAAGGAAATCGCTTCTTCAACATTTTCTTTACTTATAAGAGAAGGATTCAGAATCTGCTCTTCCGTAAGAAAAGCCGTTTTTTTCTGTTCCTTTACAAATTTGAGCATTTTGTTTATGGCTCTTTCCGGGTCAGGAGGAGAAATCAATTCCAGATGCCCCTTCAAAATAAAAAGGGTCAATGGACTTGCAGGGGGATCATTTTTTATAAGGGCCTGCACCAGAAGGCTTTCCTGAACATTTGTGGTACAGCAGCCGGCAGGATCCAGTTTTTGCACAAAGGAAATGCACTTTTCAAGAAAAGAAGCCGTATGCTGGGGATTACTTTTATCCAGAAGAGATTCTGGTGCTAAAAAATGGTGTCCATTTTCATCCAGATTTTCTATCAGCCTGCGGCAAAAACCACTTTCCTCTTCAGAAAGATGACTCATATTAAGCTGGGATAATAAATGCTCCTGAAGACTTTCCCTTTCATCCGGAGCACTTTCAAGAATTTTCTGAAAAGTGTCTGCCTCCAGATTTCCACCGGCAGAAGCTTTTCCCGTATGCACAGTAGAAATCCGCCTGTCTGTGAGAGACCTTTTTACACCCTTGCTTCCCTGCAAAAACGAATCATCTGTTATTTCCAAAGCGGGATTTAAATCTGCGGCAGAATAAATTTCGTCCCTAAGTTCAAAACTGTTCATCCCGATCATTTTTAAAATCTGGATTTGCCTTTGACTTAGAATCTGGCTTTGAGTCTGTAACTGCTTTTGCGACTGACTGAAATTTATTCCCTGCATACAATATCCGTCAAACATTATAGCACAAAGTTAAAATTTAGGTTATATTCAGAAACATGAAAACACTTGAAAATATGGGAGTAAAAATTCCCCAGATACTTTTACCAGAAAATATTGATACAGAAAGCTGGAGCGTAGTTGCCTGCGACCAGTACACCCAGGACAGAGATTACTGGGCCCAGGTTGAAAAAAATGCAGCCGGTAAGGCTTCTACCCTGAATATAATTCTTCCTGAAGTTTACCTGAACGACAGCGATAAAAAAGAACGCATTCAGAAAATCCGGGAAAACATGAAAAAATATCTTTCTTCCGGAGTTTTTAAAGCTGAAGAAGCAGAAATGGTTTACCTTGAAAGGAAAACCGCCTATGGCCGGGTTAGAAAGGGTCTTGTAACAGCAATCGATCTGGAAGCCTACGAATGGAAGCCTTTTTCAAATGCCCTTATCAGAGCTACAGAAGCTACAATCGTAAGCAGAATTCCACCAAGAATGGAAATCAGAAAGGGGGCTCCTCTTGAAAGTCCCCACATCATGCTTTTGGTAAGCGATGAAAAAAAAGCTCTTGTTGAAGGAACAGGAAGCAGAGTCAGGGAAAACGCCCCTATCTATCAGGGAAAGCTGATGATGAATAGCGGTTCAATTTCCGGATGGGCTGTAAAAGAAGAAGCTGACATTGAATACGTAAGAAGCACTCTTGAAGGTCTTTTTGAAAAAAACAAGGCAGCTGACGGTTCTTCCTTCCTTTTTGCCGTTGGAGACGGAAATCATTCCCTTGCCACTGCAAAAGCTGTCTGGGACGAATACAAAAAAGAGCACTCTGAAGTTCAGGATCTTTCCTGCAAAGCAAGTCTTGAATGCCCTGTGCGCTATGCCCTTGTAGAAATCGTAAATATTTATGACGAAGGCCTTACATTCGAACCAATCCACAGAGTTCTCTTTAACATGAAAAACGAAGAGTTAATTCAGAAACTCTGTGAAAAATTCGGTGGAAAGGTTTCAGAAATCCAGAGCGAAGAAGAACTTGCTTCTGCCGTTAAAAACTCAAAAGCCGACTTTGGTTTTGCATACCTTGATAAAAATGGAAAAGAGAAATACATTCTTCTTTCCACAAGCAAAAAAGAACTGGCCGTAAGCTTCCTTCAGCCAGCCCTTGACCAGGCTCTTACAGATGCAAAAGCAGATGCAGAAGCTATAGACTACATTCACGGCGAAAAAGAAGTTTTCCGTCTGGGCAAAAAAGAAGCTACAATGGGTATTCTCTTACCACCTGTAGACAAGGACTCTTTCTTTGCCACAATCAGCTCAAATGGACCTCTTCCAAGAAAGAGTTTCAGCATGGGTGAAGCAGATGAAAAGCGCTTCTATCTGGAATGCAGAAAACTTTTCAGCTAAAAGCGCTTCCTGTTAAGACAAAAGAAAGCGTCATAAAAGCTCCAGGCTTTTAGCCAAAGGTACAGAAGGGGGGCTTGAGTTACTGAACAAAAGCTCCTTTAATAAAAATATTAACAAAGGCCGGACAAGAGAACAAAATTAAGAGAATTTCATAAGGTGCCTTTTATAAAGCCCACTTCTTGAGATTCACTTCAAAATCTGTCCGGCTTTTTTTATTCTGTCAAAATTTCAATAAGACGCAATACCTGGCTTCCAATTTTTTCTGCTTTTACAGAGCCAATTCCAAATACGTTTCGAAGTTCCCCCTGATTACGAGGCTTTTTTTCCACAAGTTCTTCCAGAGTTTTGTCACCAAAAATAACATAGGGTGGAACATTTTCTTCGTCAGCAGTCTTTTTCCGCCATTCCCTGATTGCCTGGTAGAGATTTTTATCATCCGGCAAAAGATTACGCAGAAAATCTTCTTTTTTTATCAGAGTTAAAGATTTCTTTTTAGGCACTACCTGATTTAAAACCCTTTCTTCCTTTATGAGCACAGGAAGGGAAATTTTTGTGCGGTTTACAAGAGCATTCTTGCCTTTTGGGAGAACTTTCAGAATGTTATAGTCACCATATTTTGTAATATAGCCCTGATCTATAAGACATTCGGCAATATCAAACCACTCGCTTTTCGAAAGTTCTTTTCCGATTCCCCAGGTTGTAATTTTTGTGTGACTGTTGTCCAGAATTCTCTTATTTTTACTGCCCAAAAGCACATCGATAATATAGGAAGTTCCAAAACGCTCCCCTGTGCGGTAAATGCAGCTTAAAAATTTCTGAGCAGGCAAAGTTACATCACTTTCTGGCAGAGGTCCCATCCGGCAAATATCGCAGCAGCAGTCACCTTTTGCTTCAGAAGGAGAATAAGTCTCTCCAAAATAATTTAAAAGCATTTTTCGCCGGCAAGTCTTTCCGGTTGCATAAAAAACCATCTGTTTTAAAAGCTCTTCGTCTTTTTCTGGGTCTGCAGAAGAATCAAAGAAAAACCTCACCTTGTGGGTATCGCTTCCGGAGTACAAAAGCAGGGCCTCAGAAGGAAGACCGTCTCGCCCTGCCCGACCAATCTCCTGATAATACTCTTCAACAGATTTTGGAATATCGTAATTTATTACAAATCGCACATTGGGCTTATTAATGCCCATTCCAAAAGCAATTGTTGCAACAATAATCTGCACCTTGTCTTTTATAAAAAGATCCTGATTTTTTGCTCTCTGAATGTCGCTTAAGCCCGCATGATAGGGCAAAACAGAAAAGCCCCGGCTGGATAAAAGCTGGTAGAGAGAATCCACCTGCTTTCTTGAAAAACAGTAAATGATTCCGCTTTCATCTTTTCTTTCATTCAGATAAGCGATAACCTGGCTGTCAGGGTCTTTTTTAGGCCTTACTTCCAGAAAAATATTTTTTCGGTTAAAACTTGCAACAAAAAGCTGGGGATTCTGCATTTTCAGCTGGCTGCATATATCTTCCCTAACCTTTTTTGTGGCAGTTGCAGTCAGAGCCAGACAGACAGCCTTGGGAAACTGATGGCGAAAGCTTGAAATCTCAAGATAATTTGGTCTAAAATCGTGTCCCCAGCTGGAAATACAGTGGGCTTCATCTATAGTTATAAGGCTGACCCCGCACTCAACTTCATGTAAAATAGACCTTACCCTTTCCGTAGAAAGAGCTTCCGGGGAAACATAGACAATTTTTATCTGACCCTTTTTGATTTTCTGGACAGTTTCTTTGTATTCATTCCAGTCCAGAGTGCTGTTCAAAAAAGCAGATTCAACACCGTTTTCGCTTAAACCCTGCACCTGGTCTTGCATTAGTGAAATAAGGGGTGAAACAACAATTGTAATCCCCCTGAAAAGAAGGGCCGGAATCTGATAGCAGATAGATTTTCCGCCTCCAGTAGGCATGATTGCAAGAGTATCTTTTCCTTTCAGAACAGACCTGATGATATCTTCCTGAAGAGGCCTGAAAGAATCATAGCCAAAAAAAGTTTTTAAAACCTGGCGGGCACTCTTTCCCAGTTCTGCATCCGCCTTCTTTTCATTTTCGTCCATAAATAGATTATAGCATTTTTCTTAAGATTAACCAATTCAAGCACTTGCCAAAGGTCATTAAATCTGTTAAAGTAAATTCACTTGCCGGAGTGGTGGAATGGTAGACACGAAAGACTCAAAATCTTTTGTCAGCGATGGCGTAAGAGTTCAAG